>CAZYXI010000011.1:0-11124 GCA_964651215.1 uncultured Candidatus Peribacteria bacterium | reverse complement strand
TTGTGGCGATATTTTTGCAGTTCTAACAATCGATTGCTCATGCCGCCATAGGGATTTTGTGAATGGTGTGGGGCAAGATTTTTGATTTGTTCCAGCTGCGCATAAAAATTGACACGGTAGAGATAGCGAGAGGCATCGCTTTCATTAATGATCTCATATTCTTCACCATCAAAGGGGAATTGGACAAGATAGCTAAACAACTCTACGATTTCGAATGTATTCAAAAAATCAGCACCGGCAAAATCCAGTACCAAGGTATCGTTCTCTATGCGAGGAATGCCGGCAATTTTTGCGTAATCAATATTCATAGCTGTTAGATATTTATTTCTATCACTTTCATCGTATCATTTCAAAAAATATACACCTTAAGCAAAATACGATATTTCTCCGGTAGTGGCTTGCCACTCTCAATAAATTTGAGTATATCACGCTTTTCGTTATCTGACAGTTGTAAAGCCATGTGCTTGGTGCAGAATTCTCAAACAGCATACTACAAATCCCTTTTTGAGAGAACAAAATCCATGATGTTTTTGTTATTTTCTTGCGACTTATTCCTTACCACTTATAACTTGCTCACTCTCTCGCCGCCAATTGTCCGCACGCGCCGCCCATCTTTTGCCCATAGATCGCGCGGATGGTCGAGGTGATGTTGTAGTGCTTTTCCAAATATTCTTGCAGTTCGCGCACATCGCGCGTATTCGGCTTGGTATATTTGATGCGGCTCGGACCCGGATTCCAAGGGATAAAATTGACATGCGCACTGCGACCTTTGAGCAGTTCGCCCAAGGCATCCATCTGCTCCATGGTGTCATTGACACCCGGCAGCACCGTCCATTCATAAAAGATACGCCTTCCCGTTTTGGCGACAAATTCATCGAGTGCGGCAAAGAGTTTGTCGAGCGGAAAGCCCTTGTTGGTCGGAACGATCTGGTCGCGCAGTTCGTCCGTCGCAGCATGGAGCGAGACCGCGAGATTCGGCAAACGCGGCAATTGCAAGAATTTGGGGATATTGGCGGCGATACCGACCGTCGAAACGGTGATGTGGCGCACACCCAGGTTCATCGCTTCGGGCGCCTCGAAGATCTCGATCGCCTTGGCGACATTGGTAAAATTGAGGAGCGGTTCGCCCATGCCCATAAAGACGATATTGCGGACGCGATATTCCGGTTCCACCGTCGCCAGATTCCACTTTGCTCCGGGGTTCTTTTCTTGCCAACGCTGTTTCAAGATCCGACAAAACGCCAAAGCCTGCTCGACGATCTCGCGATCGGTCAAATGCCGTGTAAAACCAAGCTTGCCCGTGGAGCAAAAGCTGCAATCCGCCGCGCAGCCGACTTGGCTACTGACACAAACGGTGTTGCGTCCGGCGTGCTTCATCAGTACCGCTTCGGCGCGTTTGCCATCGGCAAATTCCACCAAGATCTTCTCGGTATCCGGTGACTCGCGATGCGAAACGATGCGAAAACTCTCGAACGGAATATTGGCGGCAAGTTTTTCCTTTAGCTCTTTCGGGAACACCGAAATCTCATCAAAACTTCCGACAAACTCGCGAAAGAGCGCGTGACAGAGTTGTTTTTCGCGGAAACGCGGTTCGCCGTCAAGCCAGGAAACTGGGTACATTAGTGACAATTGTTCGGAACGCAAGCATACGGAAATTTTCTACTTTTGCACAAGCGACATTTTCCCTTGACGAGTATGGGGAAAAAGCGAGAAAATACTTTGCGCTTTTTTGACGTCTTTTTGGCTGACCATCGCTATCGAAAGAATGACGAGATCCGTGTCCCAGAAGTCTTTCTTGTTGACGAGAAGGGAGACAAGGTCGGCAAGACACCCATCGAGAAGGCGCTTGCCCTTGCCGAGCAAAAAGAACTCGACCTCGTAGAAGTCGCCGCCAACGCCAATCCGCCCGTCTGTCGCTTGATGGACTTTGGAAACTTTATCTTCGAACAGAAGAAAAAAGACAAGGCGCAACGCAAAGCCGGCAAGACCGTGCAGATGAAAGGCGTCCGCTTCGGGATCCGCATCTCGCAACACGACTTCGAGGTCAAGCTGAACTCAACACGCCGCTTTCTCGAAAAAGGACATCCGGTCAAGGCGACTCTGCTCTTCCGTGGCAGAGAGATCGTCCATGAAGAGCTCGGATTTGAAAAGATGAAGCAGTTTGCAGACGCGCTCACCGATGTCTCCAAGGTCGATCAGACTCCAAAAAAACAGGGACGACAGATCACCATGCTCCTGACCCCTCAAAAAAATCCCGGCAAAAAGCCGCGGAACGAAGACGAAGAATGATTTTTTTCTCAATTATGCCCGTAAAACCAGGAAAGACCGGCAAGCAAAAGACGAAATCCGCTGCCAAAAAGCGCATCCGTACCACCGGCTCCGGCAAGCTTGCGCACGAAAAGATCGCGCACAACCACCTCCTCCTGCAAAAGAGCGCTCGCCAAAAGAATCTCGCGAGCAAGTTCACCCTCATTCCTCGAGGATTCCAGAAGGTCCTAAATAGGCTCCTCTCATCCTGATTTTTCTTCTCCTCTCTCATGAGAACCACCAATAGTCCGGCACGCAATCGTCGCCACAAAAAAATCCTCAAACTTGCCAAAGGGTATCGATGGGGGCGCAAAAACCTCTACCGCTTGGCAAAAAACGCCGTTACCAAGGCAGGTCAACATGCATACGCTCATCGTCGCACCAAGAAGCGCGATTTTCGTCAACTGTGGATCCTGCGTATTTCCGCCGCTCTCAGCAAGCACGACATCAACTACTCCCGCTTTATGTTCGGTCTGACGAAGAACAAAGTCGTCATCAATCGCAAGATGCTTGCCGATATTGCCGTGCGCGATCCGGAAGTCTTTGATTCCATTGTCGCCGTCGCCAAAAAGTGACCGTTTGAAGCTCGGGATCGATAGCCGAACGGGAACGGGATCTTTATTTGCAAACAGAAGCTTCCGTAACGATCCGCTCTTGCAGCTTCGCTTGCTCTGTCTCTAATTCAGTTGTTCCGCCACGAGGATCAGGCGGTCTTTTGCCGTGCCGATCGGTGTACAGGTCATGAGTGTGGCGATCTTTTCATTGCGCGGTTGCTTGAGCACGCTTGTTTCTTCCGGAGGCACGACCTTGCGTTCGCGGATGCGGTATTTGTAGACATCTTGCTCCCAAAAGATCGTGAATTCATCTCCGACATCGAGATCGTGGAGACGTGCAAAGACGTCCTTGTATTTGCCGCCGTCCCAGAAGTAGTACGAGCTGTGTCCGGTAATAAAGACGTTCCCGAGTTGACCGGGTTCCGCTGTGCCGGGATAGTGGACGACACCGTCCTTGAGAGACTCTTGGATATCTTTTTCCAACTGATTCCAGTCCGCCTTTAGAAGCGAATCGGGCGCTACGCCGACGACCGGGATGTTTTTTCCGATCTTAGGGATGACGATACGGTTTTCGAGTGGTGCCGGTCTGATGGCAAGTGGAGGAAAGACTTTGTGGGTTTCGCGCTGCATCCCCGCCGTTGGCAGGATCGGGAGTGCCGGTTTTTGATTGTCTGCCGCAGAAACCTTTTCGAGCGCGACTTGTTTTTCGACGGTCGCGACCGGATCGATGCGTGCCATCATCAACTGTGAAAGTGCCGGTGCGTTCATCACCGAAAACGAGATTCCGAAGATGGCGGCACTGGTGATCGCAAATCGCGTGATCTCACCGAGTGTGCTTTTGACGAATGATTGCCGTTTCGCTTTCTTCTGCTTCGCCATAAATCGTCTCCCCTGAAGAGTGTGATGGACTGCCGGTTTGGCAGCGAGACGGCGCTTTTCGGCAAGTTCTTTTTCCACCTCTTCTTTGGGTCGAAGCTTGCCGAGATTGGCAAAATCTTTCCGTGTCAGATCGATGACCAACTGAATGCGGCGTGCGCATTCGACTTGACGACGTTCGTAAGCTTGACGTCTCTTCTGCATTTCCGTTTCGGGAATCGTCTCCAGGTGGGACAATTTTTTCTTCGAAGAGAGCTTGTGCTGTTGTGGGATCGTCAGAGGCAGGATTTGACTTTGGAGGGCTTTGGTGCGCGGTTTGAGTGTCGGAATACGGTGGCGCGACATTTTTCCGAGCTCGGGATTGACAGTCGAGGTGTGGGGGATCGTGAATGCCGAAGCTTCTGCAAATGCGGTTTTTTTGCCGACAGATTGTTTTTTGCGCATCGACGTGATCCGAGTCGCATCGAAAGCCGCCCGTTCTTTTTGGATCGGAACCAAGGGGATCTGCTCGTTTCCGACGATGATGCTTGGAATCGCCCTCGCTTGGGCGTCAGTTTCGATCGTGAGCCCGGATACGATCTTGGTCTTTTGCACCGGTCGCACCGTATCGAGCGGTTCACTTTGGGTGCGGATCTTGGGAGCCTTCGCGGCTTTCGCTACCGCTGTGATGCCGAGGGCGGGTGCGGATTTGGCATGGGTTTTTTTGGCGACCGGTGCGACCGTGATCGCAGAACTCTGTTTGATGTGGAGTTGTCTGACCGGTGCCGCTAACAGGTCGGAATGCGGTGCGAGGGGGTCTCCGTTTGCATTCGTCAAACGGGATTTGCGCGACAAACGACTGGCGGTAACGCGATGAGGAATGTGCAAAAAGGTCACTGTGGGAGTCTTTTGGTGCGGAATATGGAATTCGACAGGGGATCGTGCTTCGTGCTTACGGACACTTTTGGCAGAAGATACCTCTCCCTCCACTGCTGATGCTGCTTCTTGCGGTTGCTGAATAAAGCGCCAGAGCGCCTCTTTGGGCGGTGTGGAGCGGAAGAAATCGCCGGCGAAATGGTCATCGGATTGCGGCATACCAGGTGTTCTCGTTTAGAATGATATGGATTATATATTATTGCATAATATCTCCACTCTTGGCAACCCGATTTCCAGCAATCGACCCTGTGTTCGAAGAAATACCAAAATGGACGGAGCACTGCTCCGTCCATTGGCTTTCCTTGCGACTTACAACTTACAAACTTACAACTTGCGGCTTATAACTTGTTTTACATCATGCCGCCCATGCCGCCCATGCCACCCATACCGCCCATGGCGGCAGCTGCGGCATCGTCTTTTTCTTCGGGGACATCGGTGATAGCTGCATCACAAGTGAGGAAGACCCACGCCACGCTGGCGGCGTTTTGGAGTGCGGAACGGGTGACTTTTTTCGGATCGATGATACCGGCTTTGGACATATCTTCATAAATATCCTTGGCGGCGTTGTAGCCGACACCGGCTTTGCCTTCGAAGACCTTTTCGACGATCACACTCCCTTCTTTTCCGGCATTTTTCGCGATCTGACGCGTCGGAGCAGAAAGGGCGTGGAAGACGATCTGGAGTCCGACTTTTTCATCGTTTTCTTTCGCAGCTTCGATGAGTGGCAAAAGTACCTTGGAGGCTTGGAGTAAAGCGGTTCCGCCTCCGGCAACGGTACCTTCTTCGACCGCGGCGCGCGTAGCGGAAAGCGCATCTTCGATGCGATGTTTGCGCTCCTTAAGCTCGACTTCGGTCGCGGCACCGACGCGGATGATGGCGACACCGCCGGCAAGCCGCGCGAGGCGCTCTTGCAGTTTTTCGCGGTCGTAGTCGCTCTTCGTATTATCGATTTCCGCTTTGATCTGGTTGACGCGTGCTTCGATCTCTTTCGGATCGCCGGCGCCTTCCACGATGGTGGTGTTGTCTTTGCTGGCAATCACTTTGCGTGCTTCACCGAGATCTTTGACGGTCGCTTTTTCAAGTGAGAGTCCGACTTCTTCCGAGATCACCGTTCCGCCGGTGAGAGCGGCAATATCCTTCAAAATCGCTTTGCGGCGGTCGCCGAATGCCGGCGCCTTGATGGCGAGCGTGTTGAACGTTCCGCGCAATTTATTCACGACCAAGGTCGCGAGCGCATCACCTTCGACATCTTCCGCGATGATCACGAGGTCTTTTTTGCCCGATTGAGCGAGACCTTCGATGAGCGGCAAGATCTCTTGGATCGAACCGATCTTCTTGTCGGTGATCAGGATCTTTGCCTTTTCGAAGACCGCTTCCATGCGAGCGGTGTCGGTGACCATGTAGGGCGAAATGTAGCCGTTGTCGAATTGCATCCCTTCCACGACTTCTTTCGAAAGTCCGAGGGTCTGTCCTTCCTCCACGGTGATCACTCCATCGCGTCCGACCATATCCATCACTTCGGCGATGAGCGTGCCGACTTCTTCGTTTTGCGCGGAAATCGAAGCGACTTGCGCCACTTCTTCTTTGCTGTCGATCATCTTGGTGAGTTTTTCCAGTTCGGCGACAACCGCATCGACCGCCTGTTGCATGCCGGCTTTGACGACCATCGGATTGGCGCCGGCAACGATATTTTTGAGTCCTTCGCTGATCATGTGATAGGCGAGCACCGTTGCGGTGGTCGTGCCATCACCGGCGACATCGTTCGTTTTGCTGGCGGCTTCTTTGACAAGCTGCGCTCCCAGATTGGGGAGTTTGTCCTTGAGGGTGATTTCTTTGGCGATGGTGACTCCGTCATTGGTAACGGTCGGACCGCCGTAGGATTTTTCGATGGCGACATTGCGACCTTTCGGTCCCATGGTGACCGCCACGGCATCGGCGAGTTTTTTGACACCGGCAAACATCTGGTTGCGTGCGTCACCGGCAAAATGAATATCTTTAGCCATAATTGAGAGAAAAGAGAAAAAGCAAAATCAGGATTTATTTGATCGTCCCCAAAATATCTTCTTCATCGAGGATAAAGAACTCTTGGCGATCGATTTCGATCTCGGTCGGCGAATATTTTTTGAAGACGACCGTATCGCCTTTTTTGACGGCCTTGCAATCCGGTCCGACCGAAACCACTTCACCCTCCATCGGTTTTTCTTTGGAAGCGGTGTCGGGCAAAACGATGCCGGAAGCGGTCGTTTCTTCGCGAGTCTTGGGTTTGACGACGACGCGCGCAAACAAAGGAGTAATACTTGCCATATGAGAGAGAAAAAGAAAGCTGGGTGGCGGAAGGACAGTTGCCTGTTTTTTTATGTCAAATTTAGCACTTCTCACTTCCGAGTGCTAATTTTGGCAGACGCAGCCCGAGAGTGTCAAGATTTTTTTCGGGCTTTTTTTGTTGTCGTTTCGATTTCTTCGATCGCATTCCAGAGAGAAGCCGCGACTTCATCCTTGCTGCCGGAGAGCTCATCACGCTTGTGACCACAGATCAATGTTCCACTCGTGACGTTATTCCCGAGTGCAGTATCCGAATTGACGAAGATCGCATCAAAATTCTTCCTGTGCATTTTTGCCTCTGCATGTGTTAGGGCGGATTTGGCAGCTGCCGTCTCCAGCGCAAAACCAAGACTGATCTGTCCTTTGTGCTTCGCTTTGCCGAGTTCGGCGGCGATATCGGGTGTTTGGCGCAGTTTTAGCGTGGGGATCGACTGCGACGAGAGCTTGGCAGATGAGCTTTTGTCCGGAGCAAAATCCGCCACCGCAGCGGCAAAGACGGCGATATCAGTTTTGGCAAACGACTTTTGTGCAACCTGAAGCATCTCTTCTGCAGAAGTAACGCATTCGATTGTGGAAAATATTGCCGGCAACGCGATATCGACCGCGCCGACGACCAGACTGACCTCAGCACCGCGCACAAAGGCTTCGAGAGCCATCGCAAGCCCCATTCTGCCGGAACTCGCATTGCCAACAAAGCGCACGGGGTCGAGATATTCGCGCGTGCCACCGAGAGTGATCATTACCTTTTTCCCTTGGAGCGATGGTTTGGTGACGGCGCGCTTGGCGAAAAGGGCGATTTCATCAACCGGCAAGAGGCGCCCGGCGCCGCTGTCGCCGCAAGCAAGCGTGCCCACTTCGGTCGGGAGGATGTCGATTCCGCGACTTCGCAAAGTGGAGAGATTGGCTTGGGTCGCTTTCGCTTCGAGCATGGCGGTGTTCATCGCCGGAGCGATCAAAACCGGACATTTTGCCGCCAACACGGCGGCTTCAAACACTCCGTCCGCGCGTCCGCTCGCGATCCTCGCGATGGAGTCGGCGCTCGCCGGAGCGACGAGAATCAGGTCGGCTTTTTTTGCCCACTCGAGATGCGAATAGTCCGGTTCCGCCAGAATGCCGGGCTTGGTCTGCGTTTCAAAAAACCGGTTTGACAGTACCGTATTGCCCGAAATCGCCGCGAGTGCCGCCGGTGCCACAAATCGGCTTCCGCTTTTGGTGACCACCGAGTGGACATCAAAACCTTGTTGCTGCAACCGGCGCACGAGTTCCGGCGTTTTGCAGGCGGCGACCGAGCCGGTGATAGCGAGAAGGCAGGTTTTCATTTCACAAAGGACCATTTTCGTGTGGAAATCTAACCAGAATCCAACATAATCGGCAAATGATTCATTGATTGATGCCCCTTTCCCCGCTTTGTATAATTGACAAGTTTTATTTATAGAGATAAAATAATCCAATATATAAAATTTAAGTTTCCTGCAATTATTTGGAATCAGCTTATGAAGGAATATTTTCCTCGTCGTGAAGAGGTGTTGACAACGAATTGGCTGGATACAAAAAATACCCCAAAGAATTCCCCAATCCCAGATTATATCTCAAGAGTCCGCAACGACGTTCGGGCTGTTTTGAGACATGTGGAAGATTTTCCGGAATTTGCACATTACGCTTCACAAATATCAACAACGGATACGTTATTTGAAGCAGGAAGGGACTCCGTTCTTGACCGATTGTGTGAAGACCCTGAAAATATTAAGCGCATCATCACAACACTCCAAGAATTAAACCAGGGCAGTGAATTTTCCGCAGAGACCTTTTCTCCCGAAGAAATCGAAGATTTGATGCGCTCACGATCTTTTGATGCATTACAGGGTCGTGTTTCACCGGATGCATGGCGTTATTGGTCTATGGTTGGTGCTGAAATCCAGTACGCGCAAATGACTGTTTTAAGAAAATGGATAAAAGAAGACCAGGATTGCAAGGCAAAAGTGCAAACTTTTGGCGTCGACCCGGATCACCTGATTTTCATTTTGCAGCTGGGCGGAGTCTTTGGCAAGCGTATCGATCAGGCTTTTTTCAAACAGCTCCAATTACATGATACTGCCAAAGAAGCCAGAACGGAGGCGACCGATTCCAGTAAATTTGGATACGAGATCGACAATGAAGTACTTCCTTTTTCAAAAATATTTTCAAGTGAATTCCAAGCAATGGACATAAAGAAGATTGACATTCCTCAAGATATAAAAACTCAATATCCAATATTCGCCAGATATATCGAAAAACTTTCCGAAGCATTCCGTTCCGAAGAAGTAGATCAAAATATGGCACAAAAAATGTGGGACAACGTCTTTCGCCTTTCGGCTGAGGCATATCAAGCGGGGTGCCCGATTTTTGTCACTCCTTATGCTGTTCCCGGGGAAACAGGGAAAGTGGAGATCGAGTTGCGGATTGGGATACGCGAGCCACAATATGATAAAGCGAAGGAGCGCATAGAACGCATGCATCAGTCAGTTCAATCAATTTTTGATAATTACAAAAAAGACGATGGTACGATCACGCGTCCAACGATTGCCCCGACTCTTCTGCCCAGCAGCTTGCTCGGATTTGGAGTGAGTAATTCCTGGTATCTTGATGCTGAAAATAATTCTCAACGGGTTATTCTTCATCCTAATGTTGTGGATCGCATCGGCATAGATGATGCGACAGAAAATTATTTTGAAATACCGGATTTTGATCTTCGAAAATTCCAAGATGCCGCCCTGGTCGAAGTCGCGTCTCATGAAGATGGACATGGTGTTTACAGTTGGGAAGATCCGGAAGTTGTCAAAAGAATCGGACTCAACAAGAATCCTGTTGATGCATGGTCGCTTGAGGAAACAAAGGCTGATTTGATGGGAGCAAAAGCGATTCTGTCTGATTGGGATCAAATGACCGAAGAACAACAAACATATCAGGTAGCGGCAAAAATCGGTCTGATTACCTTTCTCATAACCCAAAAGAAAGAAGAAGGTGGGGGTCGATATTTTAATACGGCGGCTGTTCTTTTGGATACACTTCATAGCGCAGGGGCGATCAGTCTTCAAGAAAATGGAAAGATTTCCGTTTCTGATGCAAAAAAATTCTTTGAAGCACTCGCAGAGAGAGGCGAAGAAATCGTTAAAAAATATTATCAAAATCCTGCAGGAGAAAATACAGCTGCTGATTTTATGGAAGAGATCCGATCAGTATTAGATGATGCAAATGTGACGAAGTATATTGATGCAATAGGAAAGATCTATCGGAATAGACTTCAAAAATCTTCTCAGACTACTTGAGACCATCAACTGGTAAGTTTTCTCCGCTTTGAACTCTAAAGCAGAGAAATGAATATTGAGTAATGTTAATCAATGAGCGGAAACTGTTTGGAGTCCCACTAATTGAGTCAGTGGCTTCCACCACACCTGCTCCTGCTTTTTGTGACCACCGAGTGGACATCAAAACCTTGTTGCTGCAACCGGCGCACGAGTTCCGGCGTTTTGCAGGCGGCGACCGAGCCGGTGATGGCGAGAAGGCAGGTTTTCATTCTGATGCCACATTAACCCCCTCAGTCCCCCTTATCAGGGGGAAGTAAGCACAACTCAAAATTTGTAATTTGAAATCTGTCATTTGTAATTACTCCGCTGCTTCTTCCACAATCGCTATCCCCAGTTCCGTCAGCTGCTCAGTCGGCATCGGGCTCGGTGATCCGAGCATCAGGTCTTGCGCAGATTGATTCTTGGGAAAGGCGATCACTTCGCGGATATTCGGTTCTGCGGCAAACAGCATCACGAGGCGGTCAAGCCCGATCGCCAAGCCGCCATGCGGCGGTGCACCGTATTCAAACGCCTTCAGCAAATGTCCAAATCTGCGCTCGGCGTCTTCTTTTGAAATCTTCAAAATATCAAAGATCTTTGCTTGCAGATCGCGCTCGTGGATCCTCATCGAGCCGCCGCCAAGCTCCACGCCGTTGAGGACCACATCGTAGGCGACCGAGCGACAACCGAAAGGATCGGTATCAAGTTTTGCCTCATCGTCGGGATGCGGACGGGTAAAGGGATGATGTACCGCGCCGACCGAGCCGTCATCGCCTTTTTCGAACATCGGAAAATCCGTCACCCACAAATACGCAAATTGCTGCGGA
>CAZYXI010000010.1:0-11228 GCA_964651215.1 uncultured Candidatus Peribacteria bacterium | reverse complement strand
TCCACACTTGACGAGTTGTAGACTCAGGGAAACATGAGGAACGGGGCTCAGCCCCATTCCGGCGGAGAGAACTCGAAGATATGAAGTTGTCTCAAGTTTACGACAACAAATAATCCTTCTTTATTTTCCAATTGTCATCCCGACTCCTTTCTGCCACAATCGTGCACAGGAACAATTTTTTTCGTATTCCGTGAACACCAAGGCACTCATCCGAGATTTTCAGCGGCTGGACTCCGGAGCGAAGCTTGTGTTTTTTGGTGCGCTGTTGGCACTGATTGCCACTTTTATCCCTTGGTACCAGATGGAACGGGTCGAAAGTCTTGATTTTCGGATCCAGACGATTCCCGAGATCAGCAACGGCTTTACCAAGTTCCCGATCTTCGGTTTTCTTTCCGTAATTTTTGCCACGGCGGCGCTGATCGTTTTTGTGCAGCATTTTTTTGGCACGCGCAAAAGTTTTGGCATCGCGCATGGCAAGGTCTGGTCATTTTTGGGGGCGCAAATGCTGTTTGCGCTTATGATCGCGCTGTTTGTCTTTTCGAGCGAAATGCAATCGATTCCAAGCGCGCAACTGCGTTTCGGTCTCTTTTTGGCGATCTTCTCGCATCTCCTTATCCTCTTTGGCGGCTACGTCGAAGAAAAATCCCGTCAACGATCAGAGGCGATCGCTTCGCTCTCGCCGAAGCCGGGCGCGTACGGCGGCTTCCATATCAGACCGGAAGAGCCGGAAGCCCACTACGAACAACTTTCTTTATCTGATGCCGATGCCGGGCGAAAACCAGTTTTACGCTGACAACGAAAAAAGCAGCGAAGTGAACGAATCGGATATCGATTTGTCGCTCGCTTACGAACTAAAGGTCAAATCCTTGCCGGAAGAAGACTGGGAAGAGCAAGCGATCGTGTTTTTTTGCAATGACTGCGAAAAGATCGTCGCCGCCGAAAAGAGCAAAAAAGGCATCAAATTCACTTGCGCGGAATGCAAAGGCAAAAATATTTCCTTTGGAACACAAAAATCAGTCAATAATTTTTTTCGCTTAAACGAAGGCGGAAAGCGGAAAAAGTAGATTTTTTCAAAAAAGCTTTTGCTTTTCCTCGAGAAATCGACAAAATAGATTTGTTATTTTTTTATACCACATGACAAACAAGTCAAGCAAGGCTGCCGATCCGAAAGCGGAAGCACTCAAGGCGGCACTCGGACAAATCCAAAAACAATATGGCGAAGGAGCGATCATGAATCTCGCCGATGCCGGCAAGATGAAAGTCGAAACGATCCCGACCGGTGCGATTTCACTTGATATCGCTTTGGGCGGAGGGATCCCCAAGGGCAGGATCATCGAGATATTCGGACCGGAAAGCTCGGGCAAGACGACCATGACACTCCATATCGCCGCCGAATGTCAGAAGACCGGCGGGCAAGTGGCGTTTATCGATGCCGAACATGCGCTCGATCCGGAATATGCACAGCGGATCGGACTCGATCTCGGCAACTGTACCATTTCGCAACCAAGTTCCGGCGAAGAAGCGCTCGAGATCACCGAGATGCTCGTACGCAGCGGCGCAATCGATCTGATCATTGTCGACTCGGTCGCGGCGCTCACGCCCAAGGCGGAGATCGAAGGGATGATGGGAGATTCGCACATGGGGTTACAAGCCCGTCTGATGAGTCAAGCTCTGCGCAAATTGACTTCCGCCGTTTCCAAATCCAAATGCACTATCATCTTCATCAACCAGATCCGCATGAAGATCGGAGTCATGTTCGGGAATCCCGAGACCACGACCGGTGGAAACGCGCTCAAGTTCTATTCTTCCGTCCGCATGGATATCCGCCGAATCGCCAAAATCGATGCTTCGACCGAGGACGGCAAAGAAGTCACCGGTAATCGTGTGCGGGTCAAAGTCGTCAAAAACAAGGTCGCCGCGCCATTCCGTCAGGCGGAATTCGACATCATGTTCAACGAAGGGATCTCGCGCGAAGGTGATATTCTCGATCTCGCGACCGAGCGCAATATCGTCAAGAAGGCCGGTGCCTTTTTCTCCTATGGCGAGACCAAGCTCGGGCAAGGACGCCTCAAAGCGATCGATTTCATGAAAAGCCATCCCGAGATCACCGACGAGATCACGCGTCAGCTGATGATGAAGACCGAGTCCAAACAAGTCATCGAGGAAGTCGCCGAGATCGATGATGGCGATATGGACGCATAATCGAGAATATTTTCTCACAAGATCGATACCAAGTGCCATGCTGCGGTCCGGAGCGTGGCACTTTTGTTTCATTGTTCGATGCGATTTTTTGCGCCGTCTTAACAAAACTCACGTTTGTCGCTAGGCTGTTCGATGCCCGAAGTGCGCTTTGATGTATCGATCTCTTGAAGCAAGAACGACTGCAGAATATCGGCGGACAGATCCTTGATTGGTATGCGATCGACAAACGCGATCTGCCGTGGCGACAGACAACCGACCCGTACCGGATCTGGGTGTCGGAAGTAATGTTGCAACAGACCCAAGTCGGTCGTGTTATCGATTACTACCACCGTTTTTTAGAGCGTTTTCCGACGGTCTTTGTTCTCGCCGCCGCCGACTGGGAAGACCTGTTGCCGTATTGGCGCGGACTGGGATTTTATTCCCGTGGCAAAAACATGCTACGTGCCGCGCGGCTCATCGTTGATCAGTATCATGGCGATTTCCCCGATGACCTTCATCAACTGCAGGCGCTTCCCGGAGTCGGTAGTTATACCGCCGCCGCGATCGTCAGTTTTGCATTCCACAAGCCGATTCCGGCGATCGATACCAATCTCGAGCGCGTGCTGACACGTGTGTTCGGTTGTACAAAAAAGGGCGCGATGGCGCGTGCGGAAGCGCTTTTTTCGCATTATCCCGCACAAGGGGCGACCCTCAATCATGCGCTGATGGATATCGGTTCCGCAGTCTGCACCAGTCGTCGGGTCGACTGCGCCATCTGTCCGCTTCACTCCGAATGCCATTTTTATACTTCCGGCAAAAAGGACCAATGGGAACAGACCCTCGTCGGTTCCGGTGGAGTTCGCAAAATCCGATCCGCCAAGATCGCGATGGAAGTGGCGGTCGCTTGCATCCATCGTAACGGCAAGTATCTGATCGCCAAACGACAGCCGACAAAAGGTGGCAAGTGGGAGTTTCCCGGGGGGAAACGCGAACGCGGAGAAGATTGGCGGCATGCGCTCAAGCGCGAGATCCGTGAAGAGCTCGGGATCGAAATCTCCGCGCGACCGCATTTTTTTGAAAAGACCTGGGAAGAAGGCGACTATCTTTGGCGTCTCCGTTTCGCCCGTTGTCAGATCCTTGAGGGCGAGCCGATCGCGCACGAACATGCCGAGTTGAGGTGGGTCACGCCCGATCGCTTGAACGAGTACGATTTTCCGGTTGCGAACCGAGAGGCCATTTCCGCTTTGCAAAAGATCCGCTGTTAGTAACTCCGCCTTCCGTATTTCTCCTTGAAAAAAAGCAGTCTGATGCGGTATAATACTATGAATTGTCACACATAAAAATGAAATCAACCACCCTAGCTCTCAAAGGAATATTTACTGCTCCGGCATTTATTGCCGCTTGCTTACTCATTTTTGGCATCTTTTTCGCTTCGAGTAACGCCTTTGCTGCGATCGTCTGGCCGAGTACTCCTTCCGGGGAGGTCGAGGGCGGAAAACTCTCGAACATGATCCAACCGGATTTTACCAATCAACGCATCGGTATCGGTACCGCGGCACCGGCAGCACGCTTCCATATCGTGGGAAGCGGCGGACGGGTGCTGCTTACTGCGGATACCGCAAACGGCGATGGAAATGCATGTGCATTGGATGAGGAACAGGTCTTTCTTGAGCCCGGCGATATCGAAGCCGGTTTTGTCATCGACGGACAAACGGTCACCGCAGTCGGTGATGAATACATCTGTACAGCCGATAGCGGAATCGCTTGGAACAATGATGATGAGAAATGGTGGCTTGACGGATCCTCACAAAGTGCTTTTGACAGCGATGGGCATTTGGTGATCGGCGCGCTTTCGGTCTCTTCCGGATTGAGTCTTGATGTCGAAGGCAAACTCGGCGCCACCGATTTTTGTGACACCGATGGCAATAATTGTATTGCGCAAGCGACTCTCGGCGGCTTGTCCGATGCACGCCTCAAACAAAACATCGCTCCGGTGAGCGGGCTCGAGGCGATCGCCCAACTGAACGGGGTCCGATTCGATTGGAAAAATTCCGGAAAATCCGATCTCGGTGTGTTGGCGCAAGAGGTCGAAGCGGTGTTCCCCGAACTCGTCACGACCGCTGATGATGATATCGGCACAAAATCCGTGCATTACGACGGCTTGATCGCGCCGCTGATCGAGGCGGTCAAAGAACTCAAGACCCAAAACGAACTCCTGCTCGAACGCGTGGAAGAACTGGAAGCGATCGTCAAAACCGATACTTCGGCATATTCCGCTCAGAATGCAGCAATCGAGTTTGGCGGTTTTTGTCCCGCACTCAGCTGAATTTGTGCTCTTCCGTACACAAAAAAGGAGCTTTGACCAAAGATCAAAACTCCCTTTTTTCCGAACTGCCGTGCATACCTTCGCCACTGTTCCCTCGAAATATAAAGTGGGAAGAACTATGACAACGCCTCAACGAAGCCAAAAGCACGATTTCCCCTTTGGAAACAGAAGAGAAATGTAAAAACGAAGAGTGAACGAACAGTACAGAACAACTCTTAGGATTCCACATCTCCCATGGCGGTTCAAGTATTTTTTTGATTTCGTGGCAACGGGCTTCGGTCGGCATGCGCAAAATCCGCTTGTCTCCTTTAGAAGATGGTATGAAAGACAAACAGATAAAAAGAGATGATCTTTTCCGCCACAAAATTGAGTGGACCGGTAATCACTGGAATATGAAAGAACAGATCGATACCCAGTAATATCATGAGTATGACGAAAACATGAGTCTGTAAAAAATCTTCCACATACAAGGCTTTGCGTTTTGGTGTGAGACCAAGCAGCAGATTTCCTCCATCAAGGGGTGGGACTGGAATAAGATTAAAAAGTGCTAATAACGCGTTAATTCGAATCATCTGTTCGAGTAAAAGTCCCAAAAATTCATTATTTGCAATTACACTTCCGCCCACAAGGACGAAGATGGCAGTTGCGGCAAATGCCAAGAGGAGATTGGTGATCGGTCCTGCCGCCGCGATGAGTGCCATGTCTTGTCGAGGTCGCTCAAGATTGGCGCTATTGACCGGCACCGGTTTGCCCCATCCAAGACCAATGACCATAAACACGAGCGTCCCAAAAAGATCCAAATGTTTTACCGGATTCAAGGTCAGTCGCCCTTCGTGCTTGGCGGTATTGTCTCCGAGCGCATGAGCGACAAAGGCATGTGCCGCTTCGTGAAAAGCAAGTGAAACCAGCAAGGTGATCGCCAACGCGAGGAAGTACCACAAGTCGAATCCGGCGAGAAACATTTGACAAGCAAAGAAGAAATCGGGACAATACTACGGCTCATTCGTGGGGCAACATTACACTTTTTTTGAAGGTCATGTCCAAAGTTTGTCAAATCACCGGTAAAAAACCATCCACCGGTCACAATGTCTCACATTCCGTCCGCCGCACGAACCGTCGCTTTTTGCCGAATCTGCAATGGAAACGGGTGTTTGATCCCGCTACGCAGACGTTTATCAAGGTACGGGCTTCCACTTCTGCTCTGCGCACCATGATGAAAGAGCCAAGCAAACGCGAAGCGGCAAAACTGGCACGCAAGCAAGAGAAACAAGCGAACAAGAAGTAATCTCTGCCGAATCAAATACGCTGTAAACGATCTCCATAAAGCAATGAGGGGTTCCGGGATGTAGTGAAAATGCAATATTCCGGTGAGGTTTTTGGTGTCAAGTTTCTCTTGTCTCCCGAATTCACGTTGACATTTCTTTGACAAACGCGAAGAATACCAAAGTACTTTCGACTCTTTGAGACGCTTCTCGCGGCTTTCGGAGTCTCAGTAACAGTCGGGGTACCATTTGCAACTTTTTCCGCAAAGGCCGCACCATGTTCCCATGAATACTTCTTCTCCCGCGCAAAGCGCACCCTCACAAATGGACGATCTCCTCAAGGAGCTCGATTTTACCATGCCCGAACCCGGCGACATCGTCACCGGGACGATCATCGCCAAAGAGCCCGGCTACATCCTCCTCTCGGTTGGTGGCGTTGCGGTCGGCATCATTGCCGGACGCGAAATGCATGACGGTTTCGAAACCGCCAAAAAGCTCAAAGTGGGCGAACAGATCTCCGCATTCGTGCTCAATGACGAAAACGAAGAAGGGATGATGGTGCTTTCGCTCCGCAAGGCAAGCCAGATGCAAAACTGGGATTATTTCGAAAAATGTCTCGAGACCGGCGAAACGATCGAAGTCGTCGCCAAAGAAGCGAACAAAGGCGGACTTATCTGTGATGCTAACGGCGTTCACGCCTTTTTACCGGTTTCTCAGCTCGCTCCGCAAAACTATCCGCGTGTCGATGGCGCCAATGCCCAAGCCATCATCGATCGCCTTAATCAATTTGTCGGACAAAAATTCACCGTCCGTGTCATCACTTTTCTTCGCAATGACAAGATCATCGTCTCCGAGCGCGAAGCGATGAGCGATGTCCGCGGCAAAGAGATCCGCAAGCTCAAACCCGGAACCGTGGTCGAAGGCGAAGTCAACGGTGTTGTCAAATTCGGTGTCTTTATCACTTTCGGTAATCTCGAGGGACTCATCCATACGTCCGAACTCAGTTGGGAGCACATCCGTAACCACTACGAAGTCTTCAAGATCGGCGATCCGGTCAAGGCGCAGATCATCGGCATCGACGGCGACAAGATCTCGCTCTCGATCAAGCGTCTGCAAAAAGACCCATGGCAAGAACTGATCCAGAAATATCCGGAAGGGACGATTACGGAGGGCAAGGTGAACAAGGTCACCAATTTCGGACTTTTTGTCACGATCGACGGTAACCTCAATGGACTCGTCCATACTTCCGAATTCGAGGATCCCGAAATGCGCTCCGATGAAATCGCGCGCGTCGGTGACAGCGTGACTGTCAAAGTGATCGGAATCAACGAAGAAGATCACAATCTCAAGCTCTCGATGCGTCTCAAAGAAGACAAGAAGGCGGAAAAGAAGGAGAAAAAGGCAGAGGAAAAATCCGAAGAGAGTGATGCCGCCGAAGTCGAAGCTTCGACTGAGGAAAGCGCGGAATAGAAGTCTGTCATTGATATTTAAAAAATCGGAGCAGGAAGATTCCTGCTCCTTTTTGATTTAAGATTCAAAATTCAAGATTCAAGAAAATGTGAAATGTATTGTGATACAAATCCCAATTATAAAACGAATAGTTTCTTTTTAAACCCCCTTCAATTCCTCCCGAGAATTCGGGACAGGCTCCTTAACAGGGGGACGAGAAAGAAGATTTGATAAATAGGATTGGTATGAGCAGGTCGTTTCTTTAATCATGATTCATAAATCTGAAATCCACTTACCGATTTGATAGCATAGCCTCATCGGTGTATTCTGAGTGAGATTTTCTTTTCTTCCGGAACCGGGGCATGAAATTCCACATTCTCACACTGTTTCCGGATATGTTTCGCGGATTTGTCGATGATTCGATTCTGAAGCGCGCCCAAGAAAAGGGCCTCATCGATATCTCTACCGATGATATTCGCGAGTATTCCACAGACAAACATCGTAAAGTCGATGACACCATCTACGGTGGTGGTGCCGGCATGCTGCTTCGGCCGGAGCCGGTTGCGGCGGCGATCCGCGCCGCCAAGGCCAAGCTTCCCGAGTCAAGAGTCATTTATCTGTCTCCAAGCGGCGAACGCTTTACCCAGCAAAAAGCCGAAGAACTCGCTGCGTCAAATGAGGATCTCATTATTTTAAGCGGTCGCTACGAAGGCGTCGATCAGCGGATCCGCGCTTTGCTGGTCGATGAAGAACTCTCGATCGGCGATTATGTGCTTTCCGGAGGTGAAATCGCGGCGGCGGCGATCGTTGATGTGGTGGCGCGTCTGGTTCCCGGAGTCGTCGGAAAGGAGGCTTCGATCACAACCGAAAGCTTTTCGCGCGAACTATTCCGCTGCGCCGAATTTCCACAATTTACCAGACCGGAGGTATGGGAAGGTCTTTCCGTCCCCGATGTACTCCTTTCGGGCAATCATGCCGCCATCGAAAACTGGCAGCTCGATCACCTTGCCGGGTTATCCGATTCTGAGCGCAAGATGCTGGCGGTGCGTCGCTTGATGTTTCCTCACAAGACAAAACGAACGATTTTGCGCATGCATCACGAATCCGATATCGAGTATTGGGTCAAGTGGCTCAACGACCACGAGGTCGTCAAGTGGACGAGTATCTCGCCGCCGCTTAGCTATGAAGACGAGCGCGAATTTTTCGACGATACGCAAGCAAATCTCGATTGTCTGCCGATCAGTATTTGCGACCGCAAGACCAAGCAGCCGATTGGCGTGACCTCGCTCGAACGGGATCCGCTCAACAACAAGTCCGCCGCTTTTGGTATCATTATTGGCGACAAATCGTTTTGGAAAAAAGGTTTTGGCCGCGAAGTGCTGCGCGCCATGCTGACGATCGGTTTTGAGGAGCTCGGACTGGAGCGTATCCATCTCGACGTTTTTGTCGATAATCAGGCGGCGATCGATTGCTACGAAGCCTGCGGATTGCTGCGTGTCGGACTCGAACGGAAAAAGTTCCTCAAGACGGATGGTTTCCACGACACGTTTTTGTACGAGATCCTGAAGGAGGATTTTTTGAAAAAGTCATGACGAATCGCGACAAATTCCTCGCTTTCTGCCGACAGCAAGTCAGCAAACCCTATGTCCTCGGTTCGACCGGTCCGGCGACCTTCGATTGTTCGGGATTATTCTATTGCGCTCTCACAACGCTGTTTGCCGCGCAAACGCCGCGCCTTTCCACCGATCAATATGCGCTCGGCTTCGCAGTCGAAATGGCACAGATCGAACCGGGCGACCTTCTCTTTTTCGACACCGGATGGACCGAGCGCGTCCCAAACCACAACGGGGTCTGCATCGGAGACGGCAAAATGATCAATGCCAATAGTCATAGTGGCAAGGTGGTCGAAGAATCGTTTGCGACCGGCTACTGGTCGAGTCGCATCACGGGCGTGCGCCGGATATTTGACAAAACCGGCAGACTCGATCTTTTCGGCAAAAACACCCAAGCGGCGCCGTTTCTTGATGTACCGCAAGTGCATCCCGATTTTGCGGCGATCGAACGCCTGCGCAAAGAGGGGATCGTGCGCGGCTTTGCGAACGGCGACTTTTGTCCGGATCAGGATGTGACACGTGCCGAAGCGCTCAAGATCATCTTGCTCGCCTTCGAGATTCCGCTTGCCGACGCCGACGCCGACCTTTTTTCTGATGTCGGTCTGACGGATTGGCACATCGTCTATGTCTCTACCGCCAAGGCGCGTGGGATTATCAATGGCTATGGTGATGGCACATTCCGCCCGGCGGCTCCGATCAGTCGCGCCGAGATCTGCAAAGTGATTTTTGTCGCCTCCGGCCAGTTGCCGCCTTCATCCGTCAAAACGCTTGCCGATGTCCCGGCGGATGCTTGGTTCCATGATTTTGCGATGGCAGCGGTCGAACACAAGATGTTTCCGCTTGTAGGGAAAAAATTCGTACCGGACAAATCTGTCACCCGGGGCGAAATGTGCACGGCGATCGTCCGCTTTTTGGAATATGCCAATGGATGATTTCGCCGCCTTTCTCGCGCAGCAAACTTTTCCATCATATCTTCGGATCAAAGTGGTTCCGGGAAAAGCGAAAACCGCAATCGTGGGACAGATGAGTGATGGTGAAACGTGGAAGTGCGATGTTGCCGCCGCACCCGAAAAAGGCAAAGCGAACGCAGAACTTCTCAAGTTCTTCCACAAACAGTTCGGTGTTTCGGCGGACATTATTTCCGGCGGGACGGATCGGATAAAGTTGGTGAAACTTGATAGAAAATAAATGAAGTTCAAGATATAAAGAATAACCTGCTTTCGATGTGCTATTGACAAAATATAATTATTTAATATTATTACAATCAGTTTTTAGATTACTGCATGATTATTTCTCAATCAGAGCAACCGAAAAGAGTTACTTTGTGTTTAGCTCCTAAAGAGGGTGATTCTCCAATTGATGAATCAACGGTATTGAATATTATTTCTGATGAACTCCGCATCCAAGTCATTCAAGAATCAGGCGGTATTTTGCTTGATGTTCATCCTGAAGGAGAAGCAAGGATAAAGCAAATTCTTGATGAAAATGGAATTTTGTGGGCAGCAACTGGCTTGTATGAATCAACAGATCTACCACCAGAAAGCTATCCTTGCTGATCTCTGAAAACCCCCAAGCGTACATTCGGCGATGAAGGTGAGCTGGTCGCGGAAAAATTTCTTCGCAAAAAGGGCTACAAGATCCTCGAACGGAATTATCTCGTGCGCCAAGGCGAGATCGATATTATCGCGCGATACAAAAAAACACTTGTTTTTGTCGAAGTCAAAACGCGCAGATCCGATGCTTTTGGCTCGGCGCTCGAAGCCGTTTCCCCGGCAAAAGCCCAAAAGCTTGCCGCAGCGGCATATATTTATCTTGCGCAGCACAAACTGGCGGATGCCGATTTTCGCATCGATGTCATCACCGTCACCTTCCCCGGACCGACGGTCGAGCACTACGAAAGCGCGGTCGGAGAGTGAGAGGGGTCATTCCGGCTTGACCGGAATCGGGAGGTATTTTTTCGATTACAAATGAAAAAGAAAAATTACGAATGGAGGATTTTCTGAACACGCTTCCGTGTTGCCGAATGATTCGGTTTCGGGGATAATCCGTTCTGCTATGACTGAAATTCGCAACAAACGGGCGTTTTTTGATTACGAGATCCTTGATCGGATCTCGGCGGGAATCGTCTTGCTCGGCGCCGAAGTCAAGTCGATCCGCGCCGGACGCGGCAGTCTGGCGAGCGCGTATGTCTCGATCCGCAATGGCGAAGCGTACATCAAGAATTTTCAAATCCCCAAATGGGAATATTCCCAATACGAGATCGATCCGATGCGTGACAAAAAGCTCCTCCTCAAAAAACGCGAAATCGACAGGCTTCAAAAAAAACTCGACGAGCAAGGGCTGACGGTTGTTCCGCTCAAGCTGTTTTTTGCGCGCGGATATGCCAAGATCGAAATC
>CAZYXI010000009.1:4352-11829 GCA_964651215.1 uncultured Candidatus Peribacteria bacterium | reverse complement strand
TCGATCCTTTGTCACTGCCTGATGGAAAAGAACATTGCCCAAACCCTCGGAATCTCAGAGCGCGATTTCGGTATCTTCCGACTGCTGAATGCCTACGGAGAAATGCCGGCAAGCACGGTCGCGACTCGCCTCAAGATGAATCGGACGACGGTGTTTTCGGCACTGCGGCGACTGATCGAAAAAGGACTTGTCTGCGAAATCCCCAAAAAAAGCGTGACCTGGTTTGCCGCGACCGAAGCGGAGCAGATCTTGCGTCGCGGCAAAGAGCATCTCGAGGCGGAGGCTGAGCGCGTTGCCAAACTGCAAGAACTCGTCTCACTCCTGCATCAAGAGCAAGGTTTGCAGAGCAGCAGACCGCGCGTCAGTTTTTATGAAGGCGAAGAGGGGATCATTTCTTTATTCGCCCATTCCTTGCAGCTTGCCAAAAAACAATGTGCCTTTTTGACGCTCGAACAGATTCCGCCCAAGATCCTGCATTATCTCCAGACAGACTATATTACAGAAAAAATCGCCCAAAAGGTCACTTCTCGCGTCTTGCTCCCCGAAAGTGCTCGCGCCCGCAAATATGCTCGCCTTGACAGCGAAGGGAATCGTACGACGCGCCTAGTCCCGACAAAAACCATCTTTGAAACGGAATTTGTCATCACCGACGAGCAAGTCGCTCTCATCGATTTTGCTTCCCCCGGGATCGGAGTGCTGATCGAAAGCCCGCAGATCGCGAGAACGATGCAGTCGATCTTCGAACTCGTCTGGCAGCACGCGCATAAAGGCAAATCCTAATTCCAGAAGTCCAGACCACATTGCCAAAAAATCTTCCCCGGGCAATCAGCAATCGGTTTGCCATCGACTTTTGCGACCGGCAGGCAACCAAACAGCGAATTGGTGATCAAGACTTCATCCGCCGCTTGCAGCTGAGAAACACCAAAGCGTTCTTCGACGAATTCAAATCCCGCGGCGGTCGCCTTGGCGACGAGCATTCTTTGTGCAGTCCCGGGAAGTACCGTCTCGTGCCGCGCGCCGATCAATTTGTTGTCACGCGACAAGAGGATGTTAAATACCGTGCCTTCGGTCACCATGCCATTTTGGTCGACATAGACCGCATCAAAAGCCTTCGCTTTTTCGGCGATTTGTTTACCGATGATCATGGGCAAAAGCGAGCTCGATTTGACCTCCGGCATGATCCGTTCCATCAAAACGGAAACCAGATCGACGCCGTTTTTGCAGGAAGTGTAATCCGATAATTCCGCTGCAGAAATCACCAGGGTAGGGGACTCCGCCCCGACAAAATGGTAGTGGTTTTCGCCCCGTGTCACGCTGATGCGTACTCTTGCTTCAGCAAAACCATTGCGCCGGACGACTTCCTCCGCCCATTTTTTGAGCTGGTCATCGCTCCAAGTTAGCGGAAGCTCCATGATCGCGGCGGAATTGCGGAGACGCGCAAGGTGCGCATCGATATCGAAGATCTGCTCACCACCGATTGTCCGCATGGTTTCGTAGATGCCATCACCGTACAAAAAGCCATGGTCAAAAGGCGAGATCCGCACCTCGGATTCCGGCAACAACTCGCCATTGAGGCAAACAACACTTGACATGATGTGCGCAAAGGAATAAAACGACGTACCATTTTAAATGATACCATGCCTCATGATTCAATGACATTAGAACGACCAAAAGTTGAAGGTGTTTCCGTAGCAACAGTGGTTTTAGAAATCACAAGAAAAATAAAAGAATTGGAAGCTCAAGGAGATCATAAATCAGATGTTGATGAGATAATGTTTGAGATTCAAGACGAACTTAAAAACCCCCTTTGGCAAATTGGGGTGACACGTGACCTGAGTCGTAAGCCAGAAGTTAGATATAAAGCCTTTGTATCCAACCCCAATGAACCGTTTTGTAGAATTATATTAAATCCCGAATCTTTTCCACAATTCATCGAAGGGATTCAGAGGAAAACTCCAAGCATTCAGATTTCAGAGCAGACGAATCCCCCGAAATTTGTTTCTTGATGCTACCAGTGGGAGATTTTATTCGATAAGAAAATGAGAATGCAAAAACCCGCTCCATTTTTGACGCCGCTAAAAAAAAGGAGTCAGTATTGATGGAAACTTTTCCGACTTGTCCCGGAGGACTTCATGCGGCAAAATAGTTAGTGATGAAACATATCCTTGTCCTCGATATCGAAGCCACCGGACTGGATGCGGAGTCTTCGGGACTCCTCGAGCTCTCCGCGGTGCGGCTCTCGCCTGATTTTCAAAAAGAACTCGCGGTCTTTGACGAGTTGGTCGATCCCCAATGCGAGATCCCGCCTTTTATCGAGCGCCTCACCGGCATCAACAACGAGATGGTCGAGGGTGCGCTCTCACTGGAAGAGGTGCGCGAACGATTTATGCAGTTTCTCGAACCCGACGATATTATCTGTGGTCACAATATCCAGTTCGATATCGGTTTTTTGCAAGCAAAAGGATTCGACTTGCCCAATGTCTCGCTCGATACCTTTTCGCTCGCGCAGATCTTGTTGCCGGACGAACCGAGTTATTCGCTCGAAGTCTTGACCGAAAAATACGAGATCGAACACGAAAATGCCCATCGCGCCCTTGCCGATGTCCAGGCGAATGCGGAACTGTTGCGGATTTTGATCGCCGAAGTCCAGACCTTTGATGCGGAACTTTTGCAAAAGTTCAGCGCGATCCTGCAAAAATCCGCCTGGATCGGCAGCGAGATTCTAAAACTCGGCATCGGCAAACCGACGAAGACGAAAAAAATCACCAAAGACGTATCGCAACTTTCCATCTTTGACTTTGAAAATCCTCCGCAAAAGCCAGAGATTCCGCTGCCGGAAGGCGAAGAAGCTCTGGTCGATCGCGAGCTCAGCGAAGTAGAGCGTAACGCTGCCGATCAGATCGAAGCGGAGATGCGCCAGTCAGGCGAAGCGATATTTTCGTTGCCGATGGACACATCGCAGATCATGGTCGCAAGTGAAGCGGCACGTCGGTTTTTTGCCCGTCGCCAAGAAGCGGTTGCGGTAGCCATGCCGCAGATATTCGGTCGCCAGACGCCGGCGGAGTTTTTTCGTTTTACCGATCCCAAAAATATCATCTGCGAAACCGAATTCCGTCGTTGGCTCGACAAAAAGACTGCGCTCGACGAAGCGGAGACGATCGTCGCCCTCAAATTCGAGCGTGAACGATTTTTTGGAAATTCATTGGCGGTTTCCGATTTTCCAGCTGTTTACGCCGAACGGCAGATCGTCAAGAGCTGGCTTGCTGCCGATCATACCCGCTGCAAAAGCGATTGTCCCGCCAAAGCCGTTATGCTCGATGCGCCAAAGCACAAGTTGTTTTTTTGCACCTACGAAGATATCGCGCTCTGTCCGGCAAAGCATGTGATCGTGCTCAAAAGTGATTTTTTGATCAAACACATCGATGCTTTTTCGCGCGAGCGGTTTGCGGTAGCGGATCTCGAAAAATTCCTTGAGCGACACAGTCAGTCGCATGCCGAATTGGTCGATGGGATCCTTTTTGGCATCGGACTCCTCAAGCGGTTTGTCCGTGAGCAAGTGGGCGAAAGTCCCTATCGCAAAAATCTTGTTTTCGACCAGGCGATCATCGAGACGAAAGATATCGCCAATCTGGCGGAAGGATTTCGCGAAGCGGGGAAACAAGTCATGAAGGATTTTCCCGAAGAACTCGAGATCGCCGAACGATTTGCCGATCTCGCCGCCCTTATCGGCGATCCTGTCTCCGAGGACGAATGCCGCTTTGCCACGATCGCCGAAGACGATGATCTGCGTTTTACCCGGGCACCGCAATCCCTCCGTGAAAAGCTGGCTCTGCTGATGAGCAACAAAGAAACGAAGATTTTTGTGGGAAACGTTTTTTTGAAAAAGGGCGGTCAGATGACCTTTGGTTCCGGATTGTCCGCACCGGAGCGCCAGATCGTCATTCCATCACGTTTTGATTTTGCTCATCACGCTCGACTCTTGATCCCAACGCACGGCGGCAATACCAAATCACATGACGAGCAGGCTACCGCCGAGTTGATCAACGCGGTGCTTCCGTATTGTGAGGGGAATCTGCTCGCACTTTTCCCCAGTTCGGCATTGGGTGAAAACTGCATTCCGCTGCTTGAAACGACTGCCGAAGAGCACGGTTTTCAGATCATCTCCGCCTCCGGCGGCTCGACCGGCAAGATCCGGGCACGGATCGCGCAAGCCTCAAAAACGATCCTCGTCGCGAGTGCGAGTAACATCAAGCGTATCGATTTTCATGCCGTCGATTTTGTCGGCTGTGTCCAACATCGTCTTTTTTTCGATCCGCCGCCCGATCCCGCAGTCGCCGCCCACAACGCCGCCATCAGCGATGAATTTTTGGAATATGCCTTACCGCGTGCCGTGCAACGCTTTTTGCGGATCTTTGGCTATTTATATTCCGGCGGGAGACCGTTTTTTTGGGCGAATCTCGATGCCCATTTCCAACGCGAAGGCGGATTCGCCGACGAGTTTTTGCGTGCGCTCCCGCACGAGCTGCCGGTCACAAGGATCCCGGTCGGGGAGATGAGTGACCGGATCAAGCATTTTCTCGATCCGCAATGACAACAAAGCTGCGTGTCGGTATTCTCGCGAGCACCAACGGAACGATATTGCCGGCGATAGTAACAAGTGATCTTCCCGGTATCGATTTTGTCGTTTTCGTCACCGACAAGCCCGCTTGCGGCGCCCGCGCAAAAGCCGAAGCCTTTGGCATTCCGACCATCGCTATCGAGAACAAAGGGAAATCGCGCCAAGCATGGGGTCAAGAATGCATCTCCGCTCTTGAGGATTTTCGCGTCGATCTCGTGATCTTGGTCGGTTTTATGCGGATTTTGTCGGCGGATTTCGTCCAGCGTTTTGCGGGTCGGATCCTCAATGTCCATCCATCTTTGCTTCCCAAATTCGGCGGCGGCATGAACCTCGATGTCCATCAGGCGGTCATCGATGCGAAAGAAACCGAGACCGGTGCCACTATCCATCTCGTCTCGGAAGCAGTCGATGAGGGCGAGATCCTCTTGCAAGAAAGCATTCCGATTTTGCCGGACGAAAGCGCAGAGTCGCTCAAGAAGCGCGTACAAGCGCTCGAGGCCAAGCTGTATCCGCACGCGATCCGACTGATGCAAGAGCGACTGACAAGAGAACAAAAAGACTTTTGCTGACGAATTCTGCAAAGACTGCAGGTGTTATTTATTGTACAATCGGAAATGTGATAGCGTTTCGCTTTCTTACGATGCAGGAGCATGAAGATCCCACTCTCCACCAAACTCGATCGGCGTATCTTAAGCAGTACCGATGAACGAGTCCAGCTGCTTGATGAGATCGATATCAAAACAGTCGGAGACTTGTTGCTGTATTTTCCGCGAACGCACGAAGACCTCTCCGAGCCGACCAATCTCGCGGAACTCCGTGCCGATGAAAAAAATCTCCTTCGAGGAAAATTCGTCCGCGTCTGGAAAGAATCGACCCCTTCACGCAAGCGACTCATCAAGGCGCTTTTTGAGGAGCAGCAGGGCGGTCAGGTCGAATGTGTCTGGTTTAACAATCCGACGATCCAGTCGCGCATTCCGATCGGACGAGACGTCCTCATCACCGCGCGTGCCAAACTCGCTTTCGGGAAGATTTCGCTGCAGGCACCGGATTTTGAATTGGCGGGCGAAGGAGTGCACTTTGGGCGGATCGCTCCGGTGTATCGCGAACACGGCAAGCTCAAATCGACTTGGTTCCGTCAAAAGATCTTTGAATTGATCGAACATACGGAAGCGTTTTCCGAAGTCTTGCCGGAAGCGGTACGGAGTGCGCAAGACTTGATGCCGCGAGATCAAGCCATCAAAGAGATCCATTTTCCCACGGCGGACGACACGCTCCGCCGCGCAAAAGCGACCATTGCCTTTGAAGAAGTCTTTGTGATGCAGCTACTTGCCCTCAGGCGCAAGCGGCAATGGCAAGCCGAAACCGGTGGCAATGCGCTGCAAGTCCCGCTTGATCCGGAGTTGATCCGGTCGTTTTTTGCTTCGCTCCCGTTTATTCCGACCGATTCGCAAAAGATCGCCATTTTTGAGATTTTGAAAGATTTTGAAGAGTCTCATGCCATGTTGCGCCTGCTCGAAGGCGATGTCGGCTCCGGCAAAACGCTGGTCGCAGTCGCATGTGCCTTGCCGATCATCCGTGCCGGCGCGCAAGTCGCTTTTTTGGCACCGACCGAAATCTTGGCGCAACAACACGCACGCGGCATTACCAAGTTGCTTGCAGCCTTCGACCCCGCTATCACCGTCGCTCTCTTGACTGGCAGCGTCACCGGCAAACCTCGAGAAGAGATCTTGCAAGATGTGCGACATGGCAAAGTGCAGATCCTGGTCGGAACGCATGCGCTGCTCGAAGACAAAGTGATCTTTCATCGACTCGGGTTTGTGGTGATCGACGAACAACATCGTTTCGGCGTTTATCAGCGAGAACGGCTTATCGAAAAAGGTTCTCCCCATGTCCTGCAAATGACGGCAACACCGATTCCGCGGACGCTGGCGATCGTCGCTTTCGGCGATCAGGATCTTTCGGTACTCCTCGAAATGCCGCCCGGCAGAAAAGAGATCATCACCAAAGTCGTGCCGCCGCGCGAACGCCATACCATCGAACGCTTTATCGAAAGCGAAGTCGCCAAGGGACGCCAAGCGTTTGTGGTCTGCCCGTTGGTGGAAGAGTCGGAAAAACTCGAAGTCAAAGCGGCAACGGACGAATTCGCCCGCTTGGAGCATGTCTTTCCCGATCTGCGACTCGGACTCGTGCACGGCAGAATGCGTCCGGCGGAGAAGGACGAGATGATGCGCCGTTTCCGTGACAAAGAAGTGGATGTGCTCGTTTCGACGGCGGTCGTCGAAGTGGGCGTCGATATCCCGAATGCGACAATCATGCTCATCGAAGGTGCGGAGCGGTTTGGACTGTCGCAACTCCATCAATTCCGTGGACGGGTGGGAAGGGGAGGAGAGCAGTCGTATTGTTTTTTGTTTCCGACCGAACGGGTGACCGATCGCTTGCGCGCGATGGAACGCGAATCGTGCGGTTTTCGACTCGCCGAAATCGATCTGCAGCTGCGCGGTCCGGGACAGCTGTATGGCGTCCGTCAATCGGGTATCCCCGATATGCGCATGGGGGATATCTTCGATCCGCGTACGGTCTCGGCGGCGCGGAAAGCGGCGGAAGATTTTTTGGCAACGGAAGATATCCGCGATTTTCCACAGCTCAAATACGCTCTCGATCAGATGGAACAACAAAAAGACACCGCATGACTCCTTGATGCTAGGCGGCAAATCGATATTCCCTTGGTTGCCGCAACTCGGCGAGCAGATCTTTTGCCTTCTGCGGTCTGGAGAAGAGATACCCCTGGATGCCGATCTTTTCGCGAGGGATTCCGTATTCTGCCAGTTTTGCGAGCACTTTAGCGAGCTCTGCGCGCGT
>CAZYXI010000009.1:0-4342 GCA_964651215.1 uncultured Candidatus Peribacteria bacterium | reverse complement strand
GTTTCGACCCGTTCGATCACAATGCATAACGAATGTTCTTTTGCCTGTTTCATGATTTCGGCGATTCCGCCGATATCTTCGGCAAGCAAGTGGTCGACGGAAGTCTTAAAACCGGCGAAATCGGTTCCCAGAATGTATTCTTTTTCACTCGCGATCGGGAGATGATACTTTTCCGCTTGCGCATCACCGAGATCATCGAAAGCGGTTTTGATTCCGCATCGGCGCAGTTGTTGCTGTAATGTCGCAATCGTCTCCTTGTGGATGCTGAGCATGCCGCGTTCGGTGACTTCGAGTTGGATACTTGTTCCGCTCAGATGATGTTTCGTCAATGCCGCTTTGATATCTTCCGGAAGCGTTTTCCAATACGCCACTAATTGCGGGGGCAGATTGATGGCGATCGGCGGCAGTTTGATTCCATGATCTTCCATTGTTGTTTCCACAAAAGCGAGCACCTGTTCGATGATCGCCGAAGTCAGTCTTTGGAGAAAAGCAATATTGTCCTCGAACTGTTTGATCACCGTCTCGGTATCGTGTCCGGGAAAATAAGCAAGCGCCTCATATTTGATGACTGTGACTTCGTCTGGAGCGTAGATCTTTTGATATACGATGCTGACTTTTTCAAGCAGATATTCGAGGTGTGCTTCGACATCGCCGCTATGTATCGTTTCGAGCATTTTGTTTTTTTCGATTATACGTGTTTTTGGCGGATTTTACAACTACAGACCGTACCATGAGACGAAGAATAGGATCGGGAAAGGGGATGATTTTTTCTCCCTTTGATGGAAAGAAGTCATCTTTTCGTGTATTCGCATGTTTGCTCTCGTGCAAATGCCGTCGCAAGCACCCGCAGATATTTACGTCGTCAAAGCGAATACTTTTGTTCAATTTTGAGAGCAGTAACGGATCGATGTTGCATTTTGAACTCCAATTCTGACTTGTCAGATGAAATTTTTTGCAAATTGTAGTGATTTCGGCATATTTTGAAGATTGCTTTCTTTTTCATTTGATATGAATGAAACGACCTTGCTGATCGCTCAGCTTGCCGGACCGGCATTCGTCGCCGTCGGACTCGGTGTGTTGGTGAACCGCGCCGCCTATCAAAAGATCTATGCGGCGATGGAAACCGAGATGATGGCGATGTATTTTGTCGCAGTCTCGCTGATCGTATTGGGAACGGCGATCGTCCTCAGGCACAATCTCTGGAGCACTCCGGCGGAGATCGTCATCAGCCTGCTTGGATGGGCGACACTCCTCAAGGGGCTCAGTCTGACCATCATTCCGGATATGATGATCGGTCTTGCCAAATCGCTCAAAATCGACAAAATGCTGCCACTTGCCGGAGTCGGTGCGTTGGTGCTCGGCGGATATTTGGTCTGGATCGGGTTTTTCCTCTGAATCAGGCTGACCCCAAGATCAGCTTGACCAAGAGGGCGCGCGCGATATAGAGGCGACAGATCGCTTCATCGAAGACGATCGATTGCTTGCCGTCGATCACTTCCGCGGTCACTTCTTCGCCGCGATGCGCCGGCAGACAGTGCATGAAGATCGCGGAATCCTTGGCATTCGCCATGATGTGTGACGTGACCTGGAACGGAGCGAAGACTTTGCGCCGTTTGATCCCTTCGGTTTCACTTCCCATCGAGACCCAAGTGTCGGTGACGACGATATCGGTGTCTTTGGCGGCGTCGAGAGGATCTCTGCAAAATTCGTAATTCGCGAGTCGATCGGTGATCGAGGCAGGCAATCGGTACTCCTCGGGCGATGAAGCGCGAAACCGGATTCCGACCAATGCTGTGGCTTGCGCAAGGGAAGCACAAACATTGTTCCCATCGCCGATCCAGGCAAGCGTGAGGTTTTTAAACCCTCCGAAATGCCGCCGGATCGCAAGCAGATCACAGATCGCTTGGGTCGGATGATGCTGGTCGCAGAGGGCATTGATGACCGGTACGCTGGAGATCTCCGTCATGGTGGCGATCGAATCGTGGGCAAAGACCCTGGCGACGATCGCATCGGCAAAGCGTTCGATATTGTGGACGATATCACTGATCGTCTCGCGGTCGCCACCTTCTTTGGACAAAAAGATCTCTTGGGGACCGAAAAAGATCGGATGAGCGCCAAGATCGGCGGTCGCGATCTCGAACGCGGCACGCGTACGGAGTGATGGTTTTTCAAAGGTCATCGCGACGGTTTTTCCTTTGAGGAGCGGCTTGATAAAGCCGTTTTGTTCTTTTTCTTGCTGAAGTGCTTCCGCCAGATCGAGGATTTCCAGCAAGGTCTCACTCGTCAGGTCGGACATGGTCGCGAGATGCTTCATACTTCAAAAAACTGCTTCCAGTATGACAGACGATGCGGATTTTTTAAAAATGTATTATTCGATTTTACTGATATTTGGCAAGAGAAACTGCGTTCCGAGCGGCTCGGAAAGCTGGTTTTTTCCGTATCAAAGTGGTAAAATCAAAAGATAAATCTGTACCGAAACCAAGTGTGCGCCACAACACAAAATCTTCCAAAAATAATGACCAGAGCCAAACAGGACCGACGGGATCGTCCGTATACGTTTGTCGGACAAACCATGTGCCAAAGTCACGGATGAAAAACACGCAAGCGACTGTTTTTCGGCTGTGGCAAAAAGTGATCTCATTGATCTGTGCCGTTGCATTGCTGGCGCCGCTTGCCATCGATTATCAAAATACAGCGGCGCAGATCGCCGCCACCGAACACAGATTGACGGTGCTGCTTGTCAACAACACCTTGTTCGAAGGTGATCCCGATGACGAGACGATGCTCACGGGGAAGATATATCGCTATGCCGCAGACTTGCAAGCGGCACTCCCGAATACGCGCACCTTGGTCTTGCCGGTCAATGCCGAGGAATCTCCCGGAGACATCTTTGCCGCGCTCGAAAAGCTGTATCTTGAGGGACAGCGGCGCGGTCAGGGCAAATTCCGCTTGAGCGGCGTGGTGCTGATCGGCGATATTCCATTGCCGATCGTACGCTCGGGCTTTCAGGATGCCGTCTCCGTCTTTCCGTACACCGATTTTGAATCGCCGGCGTTCATCTGGCAGGACAGCACCGAAGTCTTTGTCCCGAATGATGGCAGCAATCAGATGCAGGCGGAGACCTTCCACGGCGTGATCCGTGCTCCCGGCGAAGTTTCAAAAACCGAAGTCGAATGGCTCAGTCAGTACTTCGATAAGAATCACGCCTATCATGCCGGCGAGCGTGCTCCTGCCGATCAGACCCTCTTCTTTGCCGATATGATCGGAGAGTTCAAAAGCCTGCATCCGCTCCTACTGTGGATGTATGAGGCGGCGGAAGGCATCTTTGCCAGTGATATCGCGCATTACCGCTACAACCGTTCTCTCTACGAAGACGCGCAAGCGGTTTTTGCCGCCGGTGTGCAAAACGATATCGACCTGTCGGCGTTCCCGAATGCCGAGCAGCAGATCCAGGCGGGAGATGATGTGACAAACGATGATTTTCCGTATCCCGATTCGCTCACCCATCAGTACATCAGGCAGTACTTGCCGCATTTCGTCAAAGTGGCGAGCGGCTTTTTTAGCATCGCCGATCCGCTTGTCAAAGGGAGCGGACGCTGGATGATCGACGAAGGCAATGTCGGGACACTCCCTGTGTATATGAGCGGCATGGACGTGATGAGCAAAGAGTTTTTGCGCGAACTCGAAACCGAGGTCGCACAGTCGATTTATGACTATGTCGATGCCAATATCCAACGACCGGTCGAAGTCTTGGTGCAGGTCGTCCAGGATTGGTCATATACCAAAAACGGCGATCGTCGCGAAAGGCTCGATACCTATGAAAACCAACTGAACGGACGCAAGATGAAATATATCGATGAAGTCGAGAAATGTACGATCCATCGTGGCGAATCTCCCGAGTCTCCGCGTGCGATCGGCGATAATCGTCAATTGGTAGAAATGAATCATCTCTGGAACCGCTTTGACGAGCGAATGCTGAGTGGTGATGACCAGGCATGCGATCCGTATGGCGGTTGTTGCTTAGTGAATTAGTTCGAGCCGGAAGAATGCATTCGCAATGCCGCCGATCAGCCGATCTGGGATCCGATCGGAGGGAAGCTCGAGACGCGTCTGTCGCAAAAGAATTTTGTGGAATGTATGCGGATCAGTAATCCAAAGATCTGGATCGCAAGTGAGGATTATCAGATCATCGATGACATGCCGCGGACCAAGCTTGAATTTACAACAAAACAGATCCCTACAACAATGTTCCACAACGAACCTCGTCCCGAAACGATCGCCGCAGCCATTGAAGAAACTCTCTCCGGCGCGATTCCGGCGGATGAGAACCACACCATCTCCT
>CAZYXI010000008.1:0-12461 GCA_964651215.1 uncultured Candidatus Peribacteria bacterium | reverse complement strand
CTGACCGGCTCAAACTCCACTGCCAATTCCGCCGTTTGGATATTGGCGGAGTCCACAGGCTTGCTGCCAAAAGGAAAACTACCGGAAACCGGGACCGCTTCGCCGGAGTCCGCGCCGATGATGACAATATCTTCCGGTTCCGCGATCACCAGTTCGTGCTCTCCCCCACCCTCAGCAGCATCGAGATCGGCGGCGATGACTATCGTCGCGCTTTCGCCGGCGGCGATCCGTACCGGATCAAATGCGAGATTAAGCTCGGCGATCTGATCGGCGGAAAACGCACGACTGTTCCCTTTGACGATACCGTCTTGCATCACTTTGACAGCGGCAAAATCATCGCGGTCGCCCAGACCTTTGCGCGTGATCCGGATCAGTTCCACCATCACCGCTTCGGTACTCGGCGCGGTGATGGTGAGGGACAAAAACGGCACGTTGCCGGCATTGCGAGGAATACTCCCCGGAGTCACGAAACCGGGCGTTGGACGGACAATGGCCGTACTATTTACGCTAATTTCCGGCACTTCATCGACTTGAGGAGGTGGTGGTGGCAGTTCGAATGACTCAGGGCAGGCGCTGCCATTTTCTTGAACTTGAAGGGCGGCAGTTGTCCATTCTGCCGCCGTTTGCGGAGTGAGCAAAAAATCCGGCAAAAACACGATGCGACCTGATGAGAGCAGACACAGCTCTTCGGCGGTACGGATATACGGAGACGACCACATGCCCGCCTTCACATCGAGAAAGCGACTTTGACTCAAAGTATCAGTCGTATTCCGGTCGAGCAGTGCAATAAGCACTTTGATCGCTTCCGCTCGCGTAATCGGACGTTCGGGAAAAAAGCGTCCGTCCGGCGGCATACTGAGAATGCCGTTTTCGAAAGCATATTGGATATTTTGCGCCATCGGACCCGATTCATCGACATCGCGAAAACGGAGACGATTTTGGAGCGATGAGGGATCGATTTCACCTGCCAATGTGCGGATCGCTGCTGAGACAAACTCACTCCGCGAAACCGTATCCTGAGAAGCGAAAGCGACAATCGGCGACAAACAGAAGAGGCAGACTGCAAAGAAGAGATTTTTCATACGGCGGGGAGACTGCTGTCAGCCTATGCCCACGATGAAAAAAATTCAAGGAAAGAGCGTCATCAAAGAATCTTCGCTTAGCGAGCTTGAAAAGTCGGCTCTTTTTGCGTCTCCGCCATATCACCGACACTCGTTTCGAGCATGGTGTCCATAAATCCGGTCATCACTGCTACCGAGAAGAAAAAAGTAAATACCGCGACCAAAAAGAGTGCCAGATCGGTATGACCCGGTCCGAAGATCTTTTCCGCCCAGCTCCATTGTCCGGTAAAACCGATCACCTGTTTGCGATAGCGCAACACCAGGTACGAGGCTGCGATGCCGAGTATGCCGTAGAGGATGTTCATGTTGAAAAAAAAGATTACTTGGATTTTTTGTTCTTCCCCAAAGGATCACGTCGCATCATCTCTTCGAGCATGCTGCTAAAATCCTCATGGGATGAAAAGGCAGGTTTTGGTGGTGGCGTCTCCTCCTTGGACGGAGGATTTTCTTGCGAAGATTCTTGTTCGGTCGTCTGGACGGACGCGGCTTCTTCATGCGAAGTATCCTCGGTCTGCTTCTGCTCCGGTGCCAGCCAAGCGGGTTGGTCGTCTTGCGCGGGTTGGGATTGTTCATCAGATGCGGTCTCTGCAACGATTGTCTCTGTTTGTTCAGATGGTTCCTGAGTCGCAGTCTCCGTGGGAACATCGTTGTCCGGACGATCGTCTTGTCGGGGCGGACTTTCTGCTTCGGCAGCTTGGTCTTCAGGTTCAATATTTCGATGTGACTGCGGAGCTTCCGTCTCGATTTCGGAATCTTCCGGAGCAAGGTCAGTGGGAGTTTCGGCTGCCAATTCGATCTCATCTTCTTCCAGCATGGATGAGCTCGGCACATTCGAGTCATCCGCATTCGTTTGAGCGGATCCGCTGTCAGTGGCAAAGCGTTCTTGTTGGAATTTTTGCGCGGAACTGATCACTTCGCCGACGATCACATCAAAGGGCTTATTGGCGCGGATCTTGAATCCCGCGGCTTGAATATGTCCACCGCCGCCGAATTCTTGCGAAAACGCCGCCGCATCACAAAGCGGTGTCGTGGTGCGGATCGAGACCGCGATCACGCCGTCGTCGCGTTCTTTGAGGAGCAAGACCATTTCCATACCGGGCGCGGTGGCAAGGAGTTCATCGACGATCCCGTTCATATCATCAAGAGTGCCGCCGGTATCCTTAAGGTCATCGACAGACACTGTGCTCCACAACATGCGATGCGTCGGATCGGTCTTGATCTTCGAGAGCACACGCCCCCACAGTTTGAGGGTGGGAATATTCTTTGTTTTGAAAATATGTCGGATGATCTCTTGCTGTCGGGCGCCCATTTCGACGAGATCGGCAGCGACTTCGAGCGATTTGGGCGTGGTGTTCGGATTTTGAAAACTCGCCGTGTCAGTGATGATCCCCGTCAGGAGCAACGTCGAAATATCGGCATCGATTTTCTTTTTCCATTGCTCGCCAAAAAGGATCGGCAAAAAGTGGAAGATGACTTCGGTGGTGCTCGCCGCCTTGGTATCGATGACATTGACCGTACCAAAGCCGGGATTACTTGCGTGATGGTCAAAAACGAGCAGTGGCACGCGCGCAAACAGCTCGGTGTTTTCTTCAAAAATGCTGCCGAGTTGTTGGCGGTCGGCGGCATCGATCGAGATGATCAGATCAAAATCGGATTGTTCGGAGAATTTGACATCCGATTCTTGAAATTTGCCTCCAAACGGCGTGACAAAGATCTTCAGTTCGTTTCCTTCGATCTTCCAACGCAGTTTTTGCGCCTGCGTGCGCGAACAATCAAGGGCGATCACAAAATCGTTTCCGGACGAGATTTCGCGCTCCATCACACCCGTTTCCGGCAAAAACGAAAACACTTCCGGCACGGCATCGGCACAAGCAACGACCGTCTTTTTTCCGATCTTTTGGAGCAATTTGTGCATGGCGATGGCAGCCGACAAGGTGTCGCCGTCCATCTTCGCATGAGCGACCAAGAGGATCTTTTGGCTTTTCTCGATCAGCTGTTTCGCCTGTTCTGCAATCGAAAGCTCCATAGAAAAATGAATCAAAAATAATCTTAATATTATATAATATATTTAGCTTTGAGTCAATGAAATTGAGCGGCAAAGCGGACTGTAGGAAAAGATAATAGCCGATTCCGTCTCTTTCGAAAAAAGGAAAATTGGGGCACAATCAAGAAAACTTGCTCCGCATGAAGAAGACTCCACGTATCGCCATTGTCGCCGACTGGCTCACCGTCTCCGGTGGCGCAGAAGTCGTGATCAAGCGCATGTTACAGATCTTTCCGAGCGCGCACCTCTTTACGACCGTCCATTCCGAAAGCGGCTGCCGATTACGACTCCCACCTGATCGCGTGCATACGTCATATTTGCAGCGCTTGCCGCATTGGCTGCGCAAACGCCATCCGTTTTTGCTGCCGTGGCTGCCGGGCGCGATCGAGTCTCTCGATGTGAGCGAGTTTGACATTGTGATTTCGAGCAGCTCCTTCGTCGGCAAAGGCGTTCTGACACATCCAGCACAGCTGCACATTTGTTATTGTCACACGCCCACGCGCTACTTGTGGGGTGAATGGCAGCAATATCTGAAGGATTTTCCGATCCCCAAACCGCTCAAATGGCTCTTGCCGCGTTATTTTACCGGGCTGAGGCAATGGGATCTGTATGCCGCCAAACGCCCCGATCTGCTCATCGCCAATTCGGATTATATAGGGCAAAGCATCGCCAAATTTTATCATCGCGAATCGGAGGTCATCTGTCCGCCGGCGGATATCAAACGCTTCCGCGAAGGGCTGAAGGCAAAAAAGGAGTCGTACTATCTTGGCTTTGGGCGGCTCGTCCCCCAAAAGCGCTTTGACCTCCTGATCGAGACGTTCAAAAAAATGCCGCATCAGCGACTGGTGATCGCCGGCACCGGACGCAACGAAAAAGAGCTGAAAAAACTTGCCGGCGGCGCCCAAAACATCGAATTCCGCGGCTATGTGAAAGACCGTGATATTCCGGCGCTGCTCGGCAAAGCGCGCGCACTGCTGTTTCCACAACTCGAAGACGCCGGCATTACCGCTATCGAAGCGCTGGCAGCGGGCACGCCGGTGATCTCCTATGGCAAAGGAGGAGTGACTTCGACCCTCGCACACGGCAAGACGGGAGTGTTTTTTGACGAGCAGACGCCGTTTGTTCTTGAGCGCGCGATCCACGAATTTGAAGCCATCGAGAAAACATTCGACCGCCAAAACTTGTCCAAATATGCGGAAAAATACGGCATCGAGCGCTTTGACGAGGAGTTGAAAGCGTTAGTGGAAAAGGAGTGGAAGCGCTTTTGCGTTTCCCCTTCCCATGACAAAGGAGAGTTAGAGGGGGTGTAAAAGCAACATTGATACGGAGCAACTCAGGAGAGTTGCTCCAAAATTTTTCTCAAATGGAAAAACATCCATTAGCAGAACCTTGCTGTTCATAAAGTCAGAGACTTACTATCTGAGGCTTGAGCGAAAAAAACAAAAATAACAGTTGTAATCTGAAATCCAATTTTTTAATCGCAAACCCCCTCAGTCCCCCTTAACAGGGGGAAGTAATCGCAAACACCCTCAATCCATCCCTGACTAAATCCGGGACAGGTTCTTGACAGGGGGACGAAATCGCAAACTCCCTCAGTCCCCCTTAACAGGGGGAAGTGAAAGATCACAAAGTCTTCATCCGCTCTTCCAGCTTGTAGGCTTCGAGGCGGTCGCCTTCTTCGACGCTGATCTTTCCTTCAAATTGGATACCGCATTCTTGGTTCTCTTCCACTTTCGGGACTTTGTTCTCGAAGTGTTGGAGCGAAGCAATCTTTCCGATTCCGACCGGTTCTTGCTCGATGCCTGCTTCCGGTTCGCCGCGGAAGACGCGGACAAACTCGCCGTTTTCCACAAAGCCTTTGCGGACTTTACATCCGACGATCGCCATTTTTTTCTTGGTGAAGAAGATCTGTTTTACATCGAGCTGTCCGGTGACGACTTCGACCGTCTCCGGTTCGAGCAGTCCAAAGAGGATCTTTTTGACGTCATCGACCAGGTTGTAAATTATGTCATAGTTTTGTACTTCGACCTTTTCGTTTTCGGCGATGCGCTTGACGCGCGGCGAACTGAGTACATTGAATCCGAGCACGATACCTTGGCTGGCGGCCGCCATCATCACATCGGTTTCGGTGACGGAACCGACCGCCGCGTGGATGATCTTGGGCGCAACTTCGTCGCTCTCGATCTTTTCGATCGCTTGCCGCACCGCTTCGAGCGAGCCCTCGGTATCGGCTTTGAGGACGATTTTGAGAAATTTCATCTTGCCTTCTTTGAGTCCCGCCATGATATCCGACAGCATCGCGCCGGAAGTTTTTTCTTCGTGGACGAGTGCGCGGAGTTCTTCGGCATGTTGACGCGCAAGTTTGGCGGATGGATAGACTTGCAAAATACCGCCGGCTGCCGGTACCGCTTCGAGCCCGGAGATCCGGATCGGCGTGCCGGGAGGAGCGGTTTTGAGTTTGTTGCCGGCATCATCGATCATGGTCTTGATACGTCCGGCGTGACCGTCGAGCACAAAATCGTCTCCGATATTGAGCGTACCGGTGTTGACGATGATCGTCGCGACCGGACCGAGGGAAGTATCGAGATGCGATTCGACTACCGTTCCCACCGCCAAGCGGTTGGGATTGGCTTTGAGTTCGAGAAGGTCGGATTGGAGCACGATGATCTCAAGGAGGTCATCGATGCCTTTCTTTTGCAAAGCGGAAACAAGGACGGTCGGCGTCTTGCCGCCCCAATCTTCGGGAGTAAGATCTTGCGAAGCAAGTTCGCCTTTGACCTTGTCGATATTGGCACCTTGTTTGTCGATCTTGTTGATGGCGACCACGATCGGCAAATCCGCCTCACGTGCGTGATTGAGTGCTTCGATCGTCTGCGGCTTGATGCCTTCGTCGGCGGCGACGACCAAGATGGCGACATCCGCCGTGCGCGCTCCGCGTGCGCGCATCGATGTAAAGGCTTCGTGTCCGGGAGTATCGATAAAAGTGATCTTTTTGCCGTTCTTTTCGACCTGATAGGCGCCGATATGTTGTGTGATCCCGCCGGCTTCGCCTTCGACCACCTTGGTCTCGCGGATCACATCGAGGATCTTGGTCTTTCCGTGATCGACATGCCCCATCACCACGATCACGGGTGGGCGCTCGACAAGGTTTTCGGCTTCGTCTGCGAGCAGTTGATCGAGGTTGCGCGACTTGATGTCGGCAGCACTTGCCTGGCGTTCTTCCTTTTTGATCTGGACATCGAGTTCTTCGGCGATGATCGACAGAGTGTCAAAATCGACCGATTGGGTCATCGTCACCATCAGTCCGTTTTTGAGAAGGACGGAAATAATCTCTGCCGCAGGAACACCGATTTTTTCGGAGAATTCTTTGATCGAGACCGATGCCGGGATTTCGACGACGCCTTCTTTTTTGACCAGCACCTGAGTCTTCTTTTTGCGGCGGTCCATCGCCTTTTTTTCGATCGTTTCCAGTTCGCGTTCTTCTTTGGAAATGCGCTCTTTCTCCAAATGCTTTTCTTTGGCGGCGGCCGCTTCGGTCGGATCGACCTCGATCTTGCGGAAGATCGCCGGTGAAGCGCTTGTCTTTTTGTCGTCGGTTTTCGCTTTTTTCGCTGCCGGAGAAGTCTTGTTGACCGGTTCTTCTTCGTCTTCGGCAGATTTTTTACCCAGACGGTTCAGCGCATCAAAGGCGTTCTCGGGCTTATCTTCGCCTGCCTCTTCGCGCACTTTAGCTACAGTCAGAGTGTCCTTTTCTTCTTCGGCGTCATCTGCTTCGTCTTCGTAGTTGATAAGCGGCGGAATATCGCGTTTGAATTTGCGCGAAGCAAAGCGGACGATACCGGCGGCAAGCGACTCCGAAAACTCGCGGTCGGTCGGTTTGACACCAAAGTTGACCTCGGAGAGAAGCTTGCGCAGATCCTGCGAACTGATGCCGATATGCTTCGCCACTGCGGCGGCGCGTATTTTGCGATCCATGAGTTACTTATAATTGCCGAGCTATTCTTTCACATTTTTAGCGCTTTTCCAAGAGGCAATCCGATTTTCTTTTCCGTGGCTGATCCGTCGATCATTTCTTCCGCCAAAAAATCGAGAACGGCAACCATATAAATGAAGAAGAAAATGTAGGAAAAATCACAAAATAATATTGACAAACTTTGTCAAGAGTATAGAGTGGGCGCAACTTCATTTTTCTTATTAAAAATGAGCTTGGGCGAAAATCCACAATTGGCAGAGATGGATGGAAGTGAAGCTGAGAAAGTTGCAATGCTGCAAAAGCAACTGGATTGTGCCCGAGCGGAACTCGATGAAATTGTAGAAAGCACTGAGGGTTTGCCTTTGAAAATTCAACAGATGATTCGAGACAAATACCTTCGGCGAGTTGATCAACTTGTATTCTTGACTCAAATTCTTACAAATCAAGTTTTGGAGGATTTTATGCGACAGCTTGCAGAAAATCATCAAGAACGAAGACTGAATGAAAAATTGGATACTGCAATTAAGGAAAGTCCTTCACTGCGCCATGAAAAGGAAATATATTGCACCAATCTTGCTCTGGCTATCAATAATAATGGTGTAATCAAAGAGAGTGATCAATATCAACAAAGAGCAAAAAATAATGACCGTGAAAGAAAAGAAGCTGCTTAAATCCCAAACTCCCATCAGTCGTTTAGGAAGGAGCAACTCTCCTGAGTTGCTCCAAAATGTTTCTCGATTGAAAAAACTACAAAAAACCATTTGCAGATCGAGGTGCTCCGACTCGACAAAAACTGAAACACGGCTCCTCCTAGACGTAAAAATTGAAAACGCAAATCAGTTGCATTTGTCAAATTCCCCTGCTAGACTTGTGGTGGATTTTTGGAACCATGAAGCAGAAAACCCTCCGCAACACCGCTTTGCGCAACGCAATCCTCAAAATATTTGCTGCTCGGCAAAAGCCGCTGACGATTATGGAACTGACGGATTTGTTGGCGGAAGAGGGGTTTTTTCCAAACAAGACCACGCTCTATCGCCAGATGGAAATCCTCACCACCATTGGCACGCTCCATCAGGTCACTCTCGCAAGCGGCGTCATGCACTACGAACTTGCAACACATCACCACCATCATTTTGTCTGTACCGACTGCAATCAGACGCTTTGTGTCGAAGATGCCGACCTGGAAAATCAGATCATCGCGCTCGAACAAAAGCTCAAGCTGCGTGGTCTGGCAGTCGAAGATCATCATTTTTCGATGAGCGGTCTCTGCAAAAATTGTATTTGAGCCTTTCTCTTTTTCTCATATTTCAGAACATTCATGAAACCATCCGTATGCTCGATCAGCCTGATATTACTCGCTCTTGTTCTTGTCGGGTGTTCTTCTCCTTCGCAACCGCCAGTCGATCAAGAGGAGCAACAAAAACCCCTTGTCGTCACCAGTTTTTATCCGTTGTATTTTTTCACGAGTCAAATCGTCGGAGACAGTGCCGAAGTGATAAATCTTGCCGGCGCCAGCGACGTACACGATTACTCCCCTTCTCCGCAAGACATGGTAGGGCTCAATACCGCCGATCTTGTCATCTACCTAGGGGCGGATTTGGAACCTTGGACGGATGATGTCATCCCGCAACTGCAGCAAAGCAGTATCCCCACTCTCGCAATTGCCGACCATCTCCCGATGCACGATATGGAGAAGGACGATTATGAAAATGGTGAGCACGCAGATGAAGGTGAGCATCTTGAAGATGAAGACGGACATCATCACGGTGGACTTGACCCCCATGTCTGGCTCGACCCGGTTCTTGCGCAGACAGTCGTATCGGAAATCCGCAACGCCATGATCACTCTCGATACGAATATTGCCGAAACATATCAAAAGAACGCCGATGTCTTGCTAACACGATTAAGTGATTTGGACGGAATGTATGCCACGGGACTTGCAGACTGCGCACGCACCGAAGCGATCATCTCTCACGATGCTTTCGGCTACCTCGCTCGCCGCTACGCCTTTGACTTGCACCCTATCGCCGGTCTTTCGACCATGGATGAACCGTCCGCACAAGTCCTCGCGGAGTTAAAGGAAGAAGCAGAAGAAGAAGGTATCACTCACATTCTTACCGAAGAGAACAGTGTGCAGCGCTTTGCCACGACACTCAGCAGCGAAACCGGTCTTTCTCTCATCAAAGTAAACCCCCTCGGCGCGGCCGATAATGCCACCGATTATTTTGCAGTGATGCAGCAGAATCTCGATTCGCTCCGTACTGCTCTGGGTTGTGAATAAGAACTAATCACCCTCCCCCTGTTAAGAGGGAGTTGGAGGGGGTTTGCGATTTTAAATTTCATTCCCCCTCATCCCCCCCCTTGTCAGGGGGGGAGGAAGCACATTCCAAACCTCTTCCTAATACCTCGTTCGCCAATGACATCGCCCCCCATCCTCTCGGTCAACAACCTCGCGGTACGCTTCGGCAATACCGAAGCTCTCCATGATGTGACGTTTTCGCTCGACGCCGGCGAATATGTGGGTCTGATCGGTCCCAACGGCGCCGGCAAATCGACTTTGCTGAAGGCGATCATCGGGTTGGTTCCATCAAGCGGAACCGTCTCCGCACCGACCAAAACCCGTATCGGTTATGTTCCACAGCACTTTTTGCTTGCTCCAAGCGTGGCGATTTCGGTCGCCGAAGTCGTGCAGATGGGAATCAACGATTGCGGCTTTTTGCCATCCAAATCACAAAAAATGGCTATCGACCACGCACTCGCTGCCGTTGGCTTTGATGCGGACTGGAGTCGAAAAGATTTTCAATCGCTCTCCGGCGGGCAAAAACAGCGCGTCATCATCGCGCGCGCGCTCGTAAGTAAACCGGATCTTCTATTGTTCGACGAACCGTTTAGCGGCGTGGACTATGCGACAAAGCTGAAGATCTACGACTTACTCGCGGAACTGAACGAAAAGCAAGGCATTGCCATCCTCTTCGTTTCGCATGAAGTCGATGCCGTTATCAGTAAATGCGAGCGTATCTTGTGCCTCGACAAGACTCTCCACGAAGGCTGCCATCCGGTGCATTTCGCCAAAGGTGAGGTTGCCCAAATGCACGTGCTCAAGGCCGACAACAATCTTACCCCTATTCACCATCACTGCCATCCCGATGATCACTGATTTCTTCTCCTACGATTTTTTGCTCCGCGCCCTCGTCGTCGGCATTGCCGTGGGCATTACTGCGGGCATCCTCGGTAATTTTATCGTCGCCTCCCGCAATGCCATCGTCTCGGATATGCTCGCGCATTCCGCCCTCGCCGGTGTGGGCATCGGCATCTTCCTGAATATCGCGCCCGCTTTGGGTGGTGGCATCGTAACCGTCATCGGTGCGCTGCTTTTGTGGCAGTTCCGCCGCAACGGCAAGATTCCGCCGGAAGCCGCCTCCATGCTCATCATGACCGGCAGCCTGGCGCTGGCGGTGCTCTTTTCGCATCTGGCGAAGAACAATCCGATTTCGCTCGAAACCTATCTCTTCGGGAGCATCCTGACAGTGACGCAACATGAAGTCTTTATTGCGATCGGGATGAACGCTCTGATCCTCCTTGCCCTTTTTGGATTTTGGAATCGGCTGCGCACAAGCGTGATCGACCCCGAGTTCGCACGCAGTCGCCTCAAGGATCATGTCCTGCTCGAAGCGGTCTTTATGGTGCTCATCGGAATGCTCGTCGCCGTTTCGCTCAAAATCATCGGCGGTCTGCTGATCGGTGCCTTGCTTGTGATCCCGGTGCTCGCCGCCCAAGCGTTCAGCCGCAGTTTTTTGCAGTCGGTCGGGTGGAGCATTTTGATAAATATCAGCGGAATCACGATCGGACTCTTGCTTTCGTTTGTCTATGATGTCCCGAGCAGTAGCGCGATCGTACTGACTTTGATCGCGTGGTATTTGCTCATGACGAGCGGCGCAAAAATCGCTTCATCGATCGGCAAAAGCTAATGAGTCGAACGAGCTTTACAAATATTGAGTTTCCGTTATTATCGAGCGGCGTATTTCTCTTGACAATTCGAGCGGTTTGACCGCAGAATCTGGTTTCCATTTTTTAGCCGAAAGTGGCTTTGCCTTTCTCCCTTCCAGGCTATGAAAAATACCTATTTCGACCTCATCGAGCAAAGCTACTACTTTCCGCAAAACGGTTTCGATCTCCGTGACGGATATTTGACGTTCCATGGGATCTCACTCAAATACCTGATCAAAAAATACGGCACGCCGTTCCGCCTCATCTATTTGCCCAAGATCGGCGAACAGATCCGTCGTGCCAACAATCTCTTTAACCGCGCGATCAAAAAGCACGGCTACGAAGGAGAATATTATTATTGCTATTGTACGAAGTGTAACCACTTCCATCACATCATCAGTGCAGCGCTGAAGCAAAAAGTCCACCTTGAGACTTCGTCGTCATTCGATCTTGATATTATCGAAAAACTCCACCTCAAGGGCGAGCTCGACAAATCACGTTTTATCGTCCACAACGGGTACAAGACGGATGAATATCTGCAAAAGATCGTCACCTTCCAAAAGAACGGTTACCACAATTCCGTCGTCGTCCTCGATGACGATTACGAACTCGACCGACTCATGAAGATCGCCGGCGATCATCAGACCCAAGTCGGCATCCGCATGGCGATCGACGAAGAACCGCAATCGCCGTATTACACCTCGCGCCTTGGTCTCAGACACACGGAGATCATGGAGTTTTACAAAAAAAAGATCGCCGAAAACGACAAGGTCAAGCTGACGATGCTGCATTTTTTTGTCGACAGTGGCATCCGCGATACGTTTTATTACTGGGGCGAATTCCAAAAAGCGCTCAAGATCTTTATCGAGCTCAAGAAGCTCTGTCCGACCCTCGAGCATTTTAATCTGGGCGGCGGACTGCCGATCCAGAATCATCTCGGCTTCGAATACGATTACGAATACATGATCAATGAGATCGTGAAGAACATCAAAGACGCCTGCAACGCCGAAGGCGTCAGAGAGCCGAATATCGTGACGGAATTCGGTCGCTACACAGTGGGCGAAAGCGGCGCGACGATCTTTCAGGTCCTCGAACAAAAACAGCAAAACGATGCCGAATTGTGGTACATCATCAATAACAGCCTCATCAATACGATCCCTGATGCGTGGTCGATCAATGAAAAATTTATCTTGCTCCCGGTGAACAAGTGGAACAACGAATACAGTCGTGTCCACATCGGCGGCATCAGTTGCGATCATTCGGATTATTACAATTCGGAAGATATGAATCAGCAAGTCCTGCTGCCAAAATTCAAAGACAACGACAAAGAACCGCT
>CAZYXI010000007.1:0-12493 GCA_964651215.1 uncultured Candidatus Peribacteria bacterium | reverse complement strand
CTTCTTGGTGCGGTCGGTCTTTGTCGTCTTTATCCATATTCTGTGTTCCGGCATCTATGGATATTTTTATGGGCTTGGGCATTTCGCCGCCCCGATCCTCAAAGAGCGCGAAAAAAGCGGTCGGCTTACTCTGATTCCGGAGATTTTCCATCGCATCGTCCATTTGCGCAAAGCGACTGTATTTCGTGATGAAATGGCAACATTGGGACTGATCATCGCCATGACTCTCCACGGCGCGTACGACTTTTTATTGGAAATGGACACCATCGGCAATCTCGCCTCGTATATGACGAATACCCCGATGCCTTCGACCGTTGCGAATATCAGACTTCATGTGATCATGTTGCCGATATTGCTGATCGGTGGGTATCTGTATCTTATGTATCTGCTTCGCAAAAAGGAAGACCAGCAATGCTTCGGTCATCTGGTGATCAAAGAAGAATATATCGTCTCCCAGTCCTCTCGTAATTAGACAATCGCGTCTTAACTAAGCGTGTTCCGGTGCAAGATTTTGAGGGAGGATCGAGACCGGCACGATCTGACCGCGTCGAGCTGAGCCGGTACGTAATCGGAGATAATTACTGCTGATACCGGAGTTGCCTTCCTCTACGAGAACGCGGGCGATTTTTCCGAGTTGCGAATCAATATAGCATTGTCGCAAATCGTCCCCTTTGGTGCGAAGGATCTCGGCGCGTTGTTTTTTGACATCAGCCGGGACTTGATCCGGAAAATTCGCCGCACCCGTTCCCTGTCGCGGTGAGAAGGGAAAGACATGGAGTTTGGCAAATCCGACCGCCTCCACAAGTGCGAGCGTCTCAGCGAATTCCGCATCGGTCTCGCCCGGAAAGCCGACAATCAGATCACAGGTGAGCGCGATATCCGGGCGGACTGCTCGCGCGTGCTCTGCGATACGGAAGACCTCTTTGATCCCATGCCCGCGATTCATGCGTTGGAGCACGGTGGGAGAGCCGGATTGTACGGACAAATGGAGATGGTCGCAGATGCGCGGATCGCGTAAGACGGCAAAAAATCCATCCTGTAAAAATTGCGGACCAAGCGAACTCATGCGGATCCGTGGAATCGATGTCTGTTCTAAAATTTTGTTCAATAATTCGGGAAGCTTGCTCGTTTGCGGATGCTTTTCCGAATCACTGCAGCCCCAGCTGGCAAGTTGAATACCGGTCAAGACGACCTCTTGAATACCGATCGATTCCGCGCGCTTGATCTGCCGGATGATACTTTCCGGCGGAAAATCGATCGCTTTGCCGCGTGCGATCCGCGTGATGCAAAAAGTGCATTTGTTGTCACAGCCCGTCTGGATCGCTACCGGCAAACGTGTCCGATCGGCAAGCGGAAATTCGAATTCGTCCTCCGAAATACCGAAATGCGAGAGGATGTCGCTTTCTTCACGGAATACGAGTGCATTCGGAAATCCGCGCCGCCATTTTTCCGCCTCTACCCGTGGCCCACAGCCGAAGATGATCAGCTGTTTTTGCTGCCTGGCGATGCGATGTGCCTCTTGTCGGCTTTGGCGGTCAGCCTTGGCGGTGACGGTACACGAATTGACAAAAACGATATCCGCTTCCGCTTCATCTGAGGCTTGCTGCAGACCGGCAGTCAAAAGAGCCGCGCCGATCCGTGCCGAATCGAGCGCATTCATCTTGCAGCCGAGCGTGCGAAAATAGAATTTCATCCGTTTGTCGAGAGCGCATTCTGCCTGATTGAAGAACGAGATTCAAGAAGATCAGATAGCAACAAGAGAAAGATGAGTTTTTTTCTAATCACCCTTCATCATAAGAATCTAACGAAATATCCTTAAGCCCAAATCGACGGATCTAAAGCAATGGAGCATCGAATTCCGGCTGGTCGAAATGCGACGCCGGTGCCGGATCTTTTTGCTGCTTAATGGCGGCGGCGACATCGCCCTCTTCCCATTTGGTGATAATATCGCGGACTTCATCGACGGGACGACAGTAGGTTTTGCGCGAATGCGCGATGCACGCTTGCGAATGGTCGGTTTTGGGAAACTTCATATCGAGTGTTCTACCCGAAAACGGCTGGGTGATCTCGTCATTGATCGAAATCTTCGCATAAAACTCGCGTACGCCAAGATTGATGATGTCTTTGGGAGCAAAGACGGGGGCATATTCTCCGGCGAGGATCGCGGCATCTTCGGCACCGACGCGGAACGAGATCATCGAACCGACATTGCCGAAGATCGTCTTTTGGATCCGCGGTGAAAGCTGCCCCATAAATTGATGCGCGAGCGTGATGTTGAGCCGGTATTTGCGCGCTTCACTCAGGATTTCGTCAAAAGTATCGGTGGCAAAATTGTGGAACTCGTCGACATAAAAGTAAAAGTTGCGTCGGTCTTCTTCGCGCGTGTCGGCGCGACTCATCGCCGCCTGATAGATCTTGGTAACGGCAAACGCGCCCATCAGACCGGCGTTTTCTTCGCCAAGCATGCCCTTGGAGACCTTCATCAGCAAAATCTTGCCATTGTCCATGATCTCGCGAAAATTGACGCGATTGACCGGTTGACCGACGATATTCCGGATCATATTCGTCGCGACGAACTGACCGACTTTGTTGAGCAGGGGAGTGATCGCTTCCGCATCGAACTTTTCACTCCAACCGGCAAATTCGTTCACCCAAAAATTCTTCACGACATCATCTTCGATATTGCGCACGATATATTGACGATAATTTTTGTCGGAAAGCATTTTGAGGATCGAGAGTACCGTGGTATTCGGTGAATCGAGCAAAGCGAGTACCGTATACCGCAGGACATGCTCAAGGCGTTCGGTCCAGTTGGTGCCGAAGAGTTTTTTGAAGATCTCCAAAAATCCGATCGTGACCCGCATCTTTAGGGCGCTCGGAACCTTTTCGAGCGGATTGAAGGCGATCGGAAAGCTTTCATCCGCCGGATCGAACAGCACCACATCTTTGATGCGATGTTCGGGGATCATCCGCAAAACATTGTCGACCAGGTCGCCATGCGGATCGAGTACACCAATCCCTTTGCCGCTCTTCAGGTCGTTCTGAATAAGGAGCTCTAAGAGTTTTGACTTCCCCGAACCGGATTTTCCGACGGTATAGAGATGACGACGGCGATCTTCGTGCAGAATCCCGAAGGGAACAAACGAATTATGAAAGTTGGTCTGACCGAAAAAAGAAATATTCGGATTACCGCTGTCGGTCGGGAGAGATGCCGGCGCATCGGATTTTTTACTGAGGACATAGACAAGATTCGGCACTTCCCGCTCGTTGGGGAGGTGATAGAGTGTCGAGATCTCCGATCGAGACAAGAGAAAAGTCTTTCCCATCTGGCGGTTTTGCATTCGTTGCAAGAATACTTGGCTCGAATACTGTTTGACCATGATGCGGTTGAAGTCTGTGGTGTTGAACTGCGAAAAGGCATTGGTCACCGCCGAAAAGCGAGTTCTGACATTCGCTCCGCTCGGCGCAAAGACTGCGATGCGGATAACGGTATCGAATAATTCTTCTTGCTCTTTTTGCGTAAAGATCGCCTGAAAATCCTTGCGAAAATTCCCTTTCTTAAACCAATACTTGAAACGAAAAATATACAAGAGTGCCTCCAGTTTGCGCTTGATCCCGCGTACAAAGTGAAGTCTGCCGGTATCGCCCCGAGGCCTCAGGACATATTGGATCACCACTCGCTCGTGGATCGCCGATTTACTGAGTACCGCCAGGAGACCGGAAAGCGAATCACCTTCGATCTGACCGTAGGTGCGAAGGGGATAGAGGTCGGATTTGACCAATGAGACCCGGCATCCCACAAAATTGTCGCCTTTGATCGGGTCCGGAATTTCTTCGATCTCCGCATGGGGAAACACCGAATAGATCTGACCGCTGATCAGCGCCGCAGCATCTTCTGAACAGGTAAAGCAAAATGAGATATGCTGAAATTCCGTCACGATTTCAAAAGACACTTGCTCACGCGCCATCGTCTCGTGCAGGTTGAGAAGCAGCTGCGAAAAAGCAAGTTCCTTCTTGTTGTTGTCCGGCGGTATCTTGATACGATACGACTTCATGATGGTTTTTGCTCTGGGAGGGGATCTCCGGAAAAAGAAAAATTATTTTTGTCCCTGATACTGCAAAATATACACTATTTTTTATTTTAGTACACGAGTTTGATTCTGAATTTTTTCTGAGTAACTGAATTCGGAATCACCAAACAATTTTTTCTGAAATTCGGTCCGGGGGAGGAGATATAAAAGTCATGATTAAACTATGCACAATAAAAATTGTGCATAGTTTTAAAATCCATTCTCACGCATTTTTTGAAATTCTTGTGAGTCAGTACCCCATGCGTTGTAATTCACCAAGCTCTTGTTTTGCTTCTTGATTGAGCGGCGCCAGATCGAGGATCTTCAGGAAGACTTTTTTGGCAAGAGCAAAATTTCGGATCGTCAAATAACTATCGGCTAAGAAAAAATAATATTCGACGTTGCGAGGTGCGAGGCGCACGGCTTTTTCGAAGGCAGCGATCGCATTTGGAATATCACCGGCAAAAAAGAGTGATTGTCCGAGATTCGCGTAGCGGTCGGGATTTTTGGGGTCTAGTTCTGCCGCCAAGCGAAATGCCTTGACCGAGTCGTCGATGCGCATGGGATCCTTTTGCTCAAGGACTGAAAGGGCAAAATTGGTGAGGAGGGAAGCATCACGCGGACGAAGCTCAAGGGCTTTACGATAGAGGCTTTCGGCCTTGCGATGTTCGCCGGACTGAAGATAGACATAGGCGAGGTGAGCGCCGGCGTCAAAATGGTCTTCCTGCCAAGAAAGAATGCGGATGAGGATTTTTTTGGCTTCATCAAAATCTCTCCGCGCGATCAGCGCGTCGACTCGTCTCAGGAGGGTAATGATCTTTTGGGGGGTCAGATCGCCATGAACCGGTTCTTCTTGGTCGGTGGTGAGTCTGTGAGACTCGTGATCGTCGACGGTTTCCGTCTCCAGCGTCAATTGCACTTCATCCCAATCTGCTTCCGCATCTTCGAGCGAAGCGCTTTCTTGGGTCTCGGTGGGTGCATGTTCGGAGGAAGTCGTTTCGGAAGTGGAATCTTCATTCTCCTCGGAAATTTGCTCGGAAAGGTGTGTGTCTTCATAAGAAAGCGTCGTCGGAACCGGTTCCGGCTTCATCACCATGGACGGCTTTCCCCCACCGAAGGCCTCCGCAAAAAGCGAATGCTCACGCTTGGCGACGGATTCGCCAAAGACTTGCTTTGCTTGTTCGAAGCGTTTTCGCTCCTCCCATTTTTTTCGGATGTCAGCGAGTAATGTACGTTTGGCATGCGCCCATTTGACAATCCGATAGACGACTACTGCCGCCAAACCCGCAAGCGAGAGGTAGAAGATGCCGAGAGAGAGAGCCAGGGTCACATCCATGGAACGAGTCAGATCAAGTACGATAGTCCCCTATTTTTTAGAAAAAGTCTAGTGATTACGGAAAAGAAAAAAACAGGTCTTCCATCAGGAGTTTTCGGTTTGCATTCGCCGCCAATCCGCGTTTGGTCGCTTCGATCTTTTCGAGAAGGTCGAGAATCGTCCGGAATGCGACTTTGCGCGTGATCTCGAGTTCTTTTCCCATGACCTTTTCGACCAGGATACTGCGGAGAAAACGGGTAAGATTATTCAAAAAATCCAAGAGTATCTGGGGTTCTTCAAAGTCTGAAAGCTCATTGGCAAAGGCGATCTTTTGCCAATCCGGTGCAAAAAAACATCGTGAGATCCGTTGAAACAGTTGTTGTTCCGCTTCAAAAAATTCGGGGTCATCCAAAAAACGATGAAGGGTCTCGCTTCTCCCTTGTGAAATCGTCAGCATTTCCTGCCGGACTTGCGGCTGAAGTGGTCTCGTCTCGAGAAACTCGCTCAGGATCTTGCGAGGAACGAGTCCGAAGCGCAGGATCTGGCAACGCGATACGATCGTTTCGGGGAGATTGTTTTCGTGAGTCGTGGTCAACAAAAAGATCGTCCTCGTCGGCGGTTCTTCCAGTGTCTTCAGGAGCGCGTTTGCCGCTTCTCCGGTCATGCGATCGGCATTGCGGATGATGCCGACTTTCCATTCGACTGCGGCACTATGGGAAAGCGGACGCAAAAAACTATGGATATCGCGGACACCGATCGTATTCGTCCGACGCGGAGCCTCACCGTCGGTTCCTGTGCGATGCTGCTGGTCAAAATTGGAAGTGAGCGCGATCCGATCCCAATCTTCGAGTCTCCCCGCTTGCCACAAATCCCCCATCATCACGACATACGGACTCAGGTTTTTGTCGATCTCGCGCATCATCCCGATATTGCTTTTGTTGAGTAGCTTTGCAAAATCCTTGGCGATCCGATACTTGCCGACATCGCGCGGTCCCACAAACAAAAAGGCATTGGGGAGCACGGGCGACTCTGCGATGCTTTCGAGATAGTCGCGTGCGCTTTGGTTGCCGAGGATCTTTTGATGCCAGATCATACACCTCCAGTATCCAAAAAAAGCCGGTTTATTGCAAAAAGAAAGGAAGAATGTGTGCCGAATTTCGCCGTTCCTCCATTCGCTTGCGATGGAGCAGTTGCCGTGGTTTGCGCAGGACCGATCGGATCGTGGTTGAAAAATGTTTTGCAGAAACAGTTTCAGAAACCAGAAAATCCTCCAGCTGTCGGTCTTGAAGAAATGCGGCGATCTTGGGAGCGGCGGACAAAGCAACAAATGGCGTTTCTTCGTTCAGCGCCAGCAAACATCCATGAAGTCGGGCTGAGATCACGAGGCGACTCTTGGCGATTTTACGACGAAGCTCGCTGAGGGTGGTCGGTTCGAATTGTCGGAATGGTAATTTCTGAATAAAATCTTTATCCAAATGATCCATCGCTACAAGCGATATTGGTTTTGGTATCGCGGAATCATTGAGCAATTTATTTATTCTTTTGAGATCCGTTTTTCCATCTCCGCGGAGCATCACCAATGTTCCGCTGCGTCGCTTGACGGTTGGCAACCTGCGTAAAAAGAAAACCGCATCGGTCGCCGAGATGATCCTCTCCGGGGCGATTCCCGCTGCAAGAAGGAGCAAACGAGAGCTCGTATCGCGAAGTGAGATAAAACGACAATCGCGAAGGGCGGAGCGGACAAGCATGCGGGCTCTGCTATTGGAAAGCGGACCGACCGAGTTTGCAACGAGGATATATTTTTTTCGAAACCACTTCGCCCATTGCATATAGTACCACCAAGTAGGAATCGCCATCGGTTCGCGGTCCTGAAGGAGCCCGCCGCCCCCATAGATCACCAGATCGGCTGATTTGAGTGCTCGGACAAACCTCCACAATTCACCGATCCTCAAGAGCGAACGCAGTCCAAACGGTGGCCTTGGTACGGAAGCGACATTGTCGTGTTCATGCTTGGTGAATTGCAGATTCGCACTGACAACGGTTATCTCCCCCTGCGATTTTCGCAAGGCTTGCAACATTCCGGCACAGATCGCCTCATCGCCCCAGTTTTGTCCACCATAGTTCCCGAACAGCAGTATCTTTTTCATAACGTCATTGTACTGGAAATCTGATTTTTTGGAACTTCGGACAAAAAAATACCTCCCGAAAGGAGGCATTTTATCTTGGCAAATGCGGCTATTGTGGCTGTTATGCCTTTTTCGACTCTTCCTCGGATTCCTCTTCTGCTTTTGGAGATTCTGCTTCTACTGCGTCGCTTTCATCGGAGGCGAGTGCGACTTTATCCTCGGCATCGGATTCTTCTGTCGGTTGAGCTGAAGTCTCTTCTGTCTTTGGGGCATCGGTCGTAGCCGACGCGGTTTCAGTCTCTTTTTCGTGTTCGACCGCTTCCGCCAATTCTTCTTCGGTGATCTCATGCGGTTGCATCTCTTTCAGTTCTTGCTCCGTAAAGAAGCGTTCTTTCAAACGAGCGGCCTTGCCACGCAGATTACGCATAAAGTAGAGCTTGCCGCGGCGGACTTTTGCTTCCTTGACGAGTTCGATCTTTTCGATGAGGGGGGAGTGGATCGGAAAGACTTGTTCGACGCCGATCCCACCCACGATCTTGCGGACGGTGATCGTCGCTGAGAGACTTCCTTGATTGCGGACTTGGATCACCAAGCCATCGAAAATCTGGACGCGTTCTTTGTCTCCTTCGCGGATCTTGCGATGTACGCGCACCGACTGCCCGGCGCGGAATTCCGCTCCGACGCGTTTTTTGTCTTCTTGTCGGATATCTTCGATTCGTACGGTCATTGCTGCAAAAATAAATTAAGAGTTGATGAACTCTTCGGTCACTTTTTCGAGTTTGTTGGCAAGAATAAGGTTCTTCTGATTCCGGAGGAGATCGATGGCGAATTTGTCATTGCACTCGAGGCGGTAGACGAAATCCTCTCTCGAAAACACGGAATAATGAATCTCTTGCTTTAGCTCGTTCGCGAGTTCCCGAGAAAGATAGTCGGATAGTTTGGTTTTGTCAAGGTTACCTACGGCGACGAGATCGACCTTGCTCGGCAAGTCGACAAATGAGCCCGTGAGGACCAAAAGATCGAGCTTGCCCATTTTTTGGACCTTCTTGAGGACTTTGAGGCTGACGCTTTCAGATTTTTGAAAGATCGCCCTCAGTTCGTTCAGCACCGGAAACCGTGGATTGATCTTGTAATACTTTTTCCGTTCACGCGTCTTACTTGTCAGCAGTCCGATTTTTTCGAGGTTTTCGAGCTCGCGTCGGATCGAGTTGATCTGTTCGTCGAGGTCGCGGGTCAATTCGCGGACAAAAAACTCTTTTCCCTCGGGAGAAAGCAAATAGATGCGTAACAATTTTACGCGAGTTGTGGAAGAAAAGAGTGCCTTTAGCATGTCCAAAAAATCAGAAAAAAGCGTACTAAATATTTACTCATTTAAGAAACCAGGTCAAGTATTTTCTCTGAAATATCTCAATAATTGTTTTAAATAAGCCATATAAAAGAATTACTTTTTTATCCAGTCTCAGGGATCATGATTTCAGAATCGAATAAAATATGTATTCAAAAGATACTTTTCCCAAGTTTGCATAAATACCGTATAATTAAGGTGATCATCACACACGCCTATGACACACACTTCCATCAAAATCTGTAGCGGAAAACATTGCTGCCGTTCCACTGATCGATTGCTCGCTGCCGCGGAGTCCAAGGTAAGGCTTTTGCAGGCAGCGGAACAGATCCGTGTGGAAAAATGCCTTTGTCTTGGGGAATGCCAGAAGGGACCAAATCTCCGTATCGAACAGCATGGCGAAAGCACACTGCATCTCGGTATGTCTCCTCATGCTCTCGAGAGAAAAGTGGAAGAAATCGCCGGCAAAAGACCGGTGATCGTTCCCGGCAAGGCGAAGCAATCCGTCAACGACCTCTTGAGGGGCGGATTTTGAGCAGAAGTCACTCCCTTATTTTTGAGAGATTTGCTTACATTATTTTTCAAATCGACCCCATGTTTTTTCGTCAAATCGCTGTCGGACCGATGCAAAACTTCTCCTACCTGATCGGTTGCAAACGGACGAAGCAAGCCGCTGTTATCGATTGTGGTTTTGAGGCAGACAAAATTTTTGCCGAAGCCCAAAAAAACGGCTATCGCATTGCAAAGATCCTCTTGACCCATGTGCATTACGATCATTCCGGTGCCGCCGAGCAGCTTTCGGAATTATCTGGTGCGCCGATATTGATGAATCCCGACAGTAGAAAAAAAAGTGGCAAGTCACCGCTCCATGGTGCCTGGGTGATTCCACAAAAGACAGAGTCAGTCGAAGCCGATGTCGAGGTCGCCATTGGTGATCTTGTCGGTACGGTCATCGCGGCTCCCGGACATCAACGCGATCATCTCCTCTTTTTGTTCGATCCGTATCTATTTTGCGGCGACACCCTCTTTATCGAGGGTGCCGGAAGGACGGATTTTGCCGATTCCGACCCTCAGGCAATGGAGCAAACCCTGCGGATGCTAAAAACACTCCCCGACCATCTGATGGTCTGCCCGGGGCATGATTATGGTTCGGTACCGATGCGGACACTTGGGGAAGAAAAACGGATGAATCCGCATTTGGTATAATCCAAAATAACCAAAAAAAATTGGCCACAAATGAGTTTTGCGAGAGACTGTCACAAACTCTTGCAATGTCAGGCATGAATATATATCGCTCAAGCAATATATGAAAATACTGCAAATGTACCCCGTATCGTTAAAAGTAGAGTGCAGAATCTTATTTCACTCGTTTTCTAGAGAAGTACCCTACTATTCCAACAATAAGGAACAAGAGGATAATTGCAGAAATTGTAGTGAAATAGGAAAATGGTTTTTTAGGTGAATCGCCATAAACCTGCTCTCTCTCAATTCTTCTCGAAATGATTCCAGGGTCTTCTAAATAAACTAAGCCAATTTCGTTGCAACATTGTTCACTTTTATAACGATCGGAAAAATTACATTCGCCATATTGTGTTTTAATAATGGATAGGTCTTGATCAATTCCATTGGGGTAATAGTCGACCCATCCATCTGGTAAGTCGTAAGCAGTAAATTCATCACCAGCCCAATAGCCAGTACATTGCTTCGTTTCATGATTGATCGCGATTCCCCATGGCAAAGGTGCTGCAGATGCAAAAAAAGGAATAAACAGGAGAAAAAACATCACGGCCATTTTGAGCATACATCATGAAAAATTTTAATTGCACACACTTATCTTTTACGACACGTGTTGCTTGGCATACTGCTTACTTGCCTTGAGGAATCCGGCAAAGAGCGGATGTGGACGCTGCGGACGACTCAAGAATTCGGGATGGAATTGTGAGCCGATCATAAAGGGGTGATCGGTGATCTCGACGATCTCGACCAACTTGCCGTCAGGAGAAAGACCGGAAAAAGCAAAGCCACTCGCTTCGAATTGCTTTTGGTACGCGGTGTTGAATTCGTAGCGGTGACGATGACGCTCGGATATCTTCGTCTCTTTGTAGCACTTGTGCGCGAGGGTGTCTTTTTTGATCGTACATGGCCAGGCGCCCAGGCGCAGGGTGCCGCCTTTTTTGATGCTTTCGGATTGTCCCGGTAAGAAGTGGACGATCTTGTGTTTGGCGCGCGGAGAAAATTCTTCACTGGTGGCGCCTTTGATACCAAGGACATTGCGAGCGAATTCGATCGCCATGATCTGCGAACCGAGACAAAGCCCCAAGTACGGGATCTGGTTTTCTCTCGCGTACTTGGCGATGGCGATCTTGCCTTCGATACCGCGGGTACCGAACCCACCGGGAACGAGAAGTCCGGCGACAGATTCGACTTTTGTCCATTCCTTCTTGACGCCCTTTTCGATCTTTTCCGTATCGATCCAGACGATTTCGACCTTGCGATCGATGGCATAGGCGGCGAATTTGGTCGACTCGATCACGGACAGGTAGGCATCTTCGAGCCCGTTGTACTTGCCTGCCATGCCGATGCGGATCACTTCTTCGGCGTTTTTGATCTTGTCCACCATTTTGCGCCAATCCGCCATTTTGCTTTTGATCTTCGGCAGGTGGAGTTCGCGTTCGAGGACGGTGGCGATATTCTGTTCCTCAAAGATGAGGGGCACTTCGTAGATACTTGAAACGGTCGGCGCAGCGATCACCGCATCTTCGCGGGTGTTACAGAATTTGGCGATCTTCAGCAGCAGCTCCTGCGGAATCTCTTGGTCGGCGCGTGCAATGATGATCTCCGGCTGAATACCGGCGCGACGGATATCGCGCACCGAGAGTTGGGTCGGCTTCGTTTTAAGCTCCTTTGATCCGGCAAGATACGGCAGCAGGGTCAGATGCACGGAGATGGCGTTTTCTTTGCCGCGTTCTTGGCGGATCTGACGGATGGCTTCGAGAAAAGGTTCGCCTTCGATGTCTCCCACGGTTCCCCCGATTTCGACCACAAGAATATCGGCTTTGGTCGCATCCGCCGCCGCAACGATACGCGCCTTGATCTCGTCGACGATGTGCGGCACGACTTGGATCGTTCCTCCCAGGTAATCCCCTTTGCGCTCGCGATCGAGGACTTCGCGATAGACCTTGCCGGTCGTTACGGTCGAAAACTTGGTAATATTTTCGTCGATAAAGCGTTCGTAGTGCCCGAGATCGAGATCGGTTTCGGCACCGTCATCGGTGACAAAGACTTCGCCATGCTGAAAAGGCGACATCGTCCCGGGATCGACATTCAAATACGGGTCGAGCTTTTGGATCGAGACTCGAAAACCGGCGGACTTGAGGATTTTTGCAAGGGAGGCGGAAGCGATTCCCTTCCCCAGGGAACTGCAAACGCCGCCGGTAACAAATACAAACTTTGGCACAAGCAGAGCTTACAGCATGAAGGAGGTCGTTGCAAGTGCGAAGTCGAGAGATTTACAAAAAAACCGGAAAAAAAGATTTTCAATATTTACGCATCCATAACGGGAGCGGTATTTGAACACCTCGACAAAAATCTGCGGATCGTGCGAAAAAGAATGCCTGAATTCGAGGAGCACAGAGGG
>CAZYXI010000006.1:0-12772 GCA_964651215.1 uncultured Candidatus Peribacteria bacterium | reverse complement strand
GCGGTGCCGGCATGACCTGCACCGGCACGCTTGTCACCGGAACCGGACTCAATACGGCTAATTGTAATTCTAGTTCCGATTGCGGTTCGACAGGAGGGATCACGGTGAGTGGACTCCCTGTCGGAGAGACATTTATCGTCGATTATCAACGTGTCGGTAACAGCACCGGTATTCCTGCCGGACAAAGCTCGACGGTGATCGATACCGTCCACCTGATCGTGGATGGTGTCGTCTGTCTCGGCGATACGGCGAGTGTCACCATCAATGGTCCCGGCACTTCGGACTTTACCGTCCAAAAAGAAGTCTCGAACGACAATCAGAATTTTGGCGAAATCACTTCTGTCTACCATGGCGGCACCGCCTACTACCGCATCCGCGTACAAAATACCGGTGCCGGACCGGGCACGATCGTGCTCACCGACACTCTCACCCCGGCGACCAATGGCGGCAGCTTGACCGCACCGACAAATGAGAATGTCCAATGTCCAAGCGGTGTCAGCTGTACCGGCACGCTTGCCGGCGGCGGCATCACGATCACCAATCTCCCCGCTTGGCAGACCGCGACCATCACCTACACGCGTACGGCAAATCATGCCGGTATTCCGGGTGGCAGTTTCTCGAATATTATCGATACCGCCAAATTGACAAAAGAAGGAGCAACGGTCGATACCGATACGGCGAATGTCACCATCTATGGTCCGCCATCGGCACCGACGTGCGCGAATCTGATCGCCTCCCCCGCCTCGGTCAATCCGGGACAAGATTTCCTCCTCAGCTGGAACTCGGGCAATCAAAAGTCGTTCCGCATCAAGGCGACTCCGGGCAGCACGATCAATGAAAACGGCTCAAATACACTCTATACCGTCAGCGGCGGCATCACCGAAGCGACAAGCTTTACGGTGACCGTCTACAACGATGTCGATCAAAAGGGCGAGAGCGCCGTCTGTAAAGCGATCTTGGTTCCGGTCAATCAACCTGATTTTGAAATCACGAAACAAGTCTCGAAAGACGGAGTCAACTATACCGATGAAGCGATCACCATCGAAGACGGCGACAAAGCCTACTTTGTGATCGTAGTCAAAAACACCGGTGCACGCACCGGCATCGTCACGCTGACCGATATCCAAGCCAGCGGCACCAAGGGCGGCAGCTTGACCCTCAACGGTCCGGCACTTGTCACTCCTCCGGGCATCTGTGTCGCCGGAAATATTTTTGACGCATCGAGTCCGCTCGAATGTATCCTCGCGCCCAACGCAACGGCCAGTATCTCGTATGCGCGTACCGCCAGCTACGATAGCATCGCGGTCGGCGAGACCTCGACCTTCGTCAATACCGCGACTTTGGTCGATTCCGGACAAGAAGATGATGCGATCGTAAAGATCAAAGGACCGACGGCGGAGCCCGATCTTGCCGTCCAGATCTTTGCGAGCGACTATGATACCGCACCTGAAGCCGAGCTCGATTTCCGTGTCGATTGGCAGAATCTCGGCAATGTCGATATGGACGATGCTACCATCACCGTCACCTGTGATGCGGGACTCACCGATATCACCAGCGCCGAAGGCGATGTGAGCGGCAATACGATCGTCTTCGGACCGTTCGATACCACCGCCGGCTATCCGGGTGTCCCGAGTAGCAGTTTCGGCAGCTATGCCTTCCAAGGCAAAGTCGCTGCAGGATTCGGTGTGCCACAAGCGGCAAAATTTGAATGTGAAGCCCATATCGAAAGCGCCGATTTCTTGCCGATCAGTACCAAGGAAGTCAATCCAAACAACAATGACGACTGGCTCGAAGTCTGGGTCAGTACCGACAATGCCAGCAAAATGACCAAGAAAGTCACCAATACACGCACCGGTGAAAGCGGAACCCTTGTCCAAGCGATCGAAGGCGACGAACTCGTCTATACGCTCGGCTACAAGACCGGCGAGAATGCCGAAAATGGTTTCGTCTTTACCGAAGATGTCGCGGACATCCTCGACTACGCGAGCATCACCGACCTCGGCGGTGCGACCAAGTCCGGCACCACTTTGACCTGGCCGGCACAAAACATCGCCGCCTTTACCCTGGTCGAAGTCGAATTTACCGTCACAGTCTTTGATGAGATCGACTCGATCGGTGGTGACTTTAAGATGACGAATGTCTATGGCGATACGACCGTTGTCGAACTCCCGAACCTGCACAAACAGAAGTTTGTCCGGATCAACAACGGAGCACGCGTAAAGAGCGGTAATGTCCGCGCCGGTGATGTCGTCACGTACATCATCAGCGTCACCAACAATGGATCGGCAAACCGCACCGGCTATATCTTTGCCGATGATCTGAGCGATGTACTCGAATACGCGAATATCCTCGACCTCAGTGGCGGCAACCTCGACAGCGGCACCAACGTCGTTACCTGGCCGGGCGTGACGATCGAAGCCGGCAAAACGGTCGAAAAGAGCTTCCAAGTACAGATCAAAGACCCCCTCCCGAAAAACGGCGACTTTGTCATCACCAATATCTTCGGAGACACGACGGAACTCGTTCCGGCGGAGATCGCGCTTGCCAAATCCGTGACAAACACACGCAGCGGCGAATCCGGCACCAATATCAAAGCGGAGCCGAATGACAACCTCGTCTATACACTGCGCGTGACAGAAACCGGTGGGGCGAGTGCCTACGAAGACTATGTCATCAGCGACAATGTCACCGATATCCTCCAATATGCGACGATTTCGAACATTTCGGACGGTGGCGTGCTCGATACCGCGAACAACACCATCACCTGGCCGGCGACCGATATCGCCGCCGGGGCGACCGTCACCCGCACCTTCGAAGCCGACGTAACGGAAGAAAGCAACTGGCCGGTCGATGGCGACCTCGAAATGGAGAATGTCTTCGGCAATCTCGTAACCGTCGTCGTCGGAAAAGTCCTTGTCGACAATGTCATCCAAAAGACCGCTTCTGAAGCCGAAGTCGCACCGACCATGGAATTTATCTATACCATCACCTACTTCAATCAGGGCGAATTTACTTCGACTAACAACGTCATCACCGATGACTTCGATCAGTCCAAAATCGCGATCAAGACCGATGCCAATGGCGATCCGATCATTCCGGCATTCTGTGAGATCGTAGGTGGTGATGCACTTGTCTGTGAAGTCGGACCGCTCGATCCGGATGATCCGGCACGCTCGTTCACCTACACGGTCGTCGTCCTCGACGATGCGACCGGCAACATCGTCAATACGGCAGAGATCACCCAACTTCAAGAAGACGTCGATCTCTCAAACAACACCGCTTCGACGACGGTTCCGATCAATGACGGTGGACTTGTTATCACCAAGACCGCTAATCCGACCAGTCTCAAAACCGGTCAACGCACCACCTACACCGTGACGGTCGAAAACCAAAGCGCCCTCCCGCAGACGTTTAAGATCAAGGACGAACTGCAACCGGGCAACAACGGCGGACTCCTCGAATACGATATCAACACCCATTCGGTGCGTTTCGATCCCGTCCAGTCGGGAACAACCACCAGCTCCGGTAATATCGGTCAAGGACCGGTTCAGATCACCGATCTTCCTCCCGGTTCGAAAGTGATCATCACCTACCAACGCATCGCGGACAACGAAGAGATTCCGTTTAACCAAAGCTCACAATTCGTCAATACCGCGACCATCGTCGAAACCGGCATGAGTGACAGCGCCGAAGTCTTTATCCTCGGTCCGACCAGTGGCGGAGGTGGAGGCGGCGGTGGCGGAGGCGGCGGACGCCGTACGGTCTCTGACTCGATCAATCTTTATATCCAAAAAGAAGTCAAAGACAAAGAGGGCGAATGGCAAGATGCCGACACCTTTGACGTTGCCGCCCTCATCGGCAACAGCAAAAAGCAAGATGTCGAATATCGTATCGTGGTACGCAACGAAGGCAGCGCTCAGGGCAAGGATATCGAAGTCGAAGATGTCTTTACGAGCCAATCACTCATCCGTGCTATCGTCAAAGATGTCGAAGGCGCCGACTGGGATGGCAAACGCCAGGTCTTTAGCATCGACTCGCTCGGCTCGACCAAAGCGCAGACCATCACTTACACCGCTGAGATCATCCAACAAAAGAGCACCGGCGAAGTCGCCAGTGGCGAAAACATCGCCGAGATCATCGCCGCCGACGCGGTCAAACCGACCCTCTCGATCGGCTCTCGTGGACGCAGCGCGATCGTCCGTGGCATCGGACAAAAGGATCCGGCTGTCGTCAAATTCTCCGGTGATGAAAAGCTCGACCTGCGCAAGGTCGTGGATAAGCCGGAAGCCAAGCCGGGTGAAGAGATCACCTTTACCATCGTCGCTCACAACCGCAGCGAATTTGATTACGAGAATCTCGAGATCACGGACAACTTCCCCTTCGCCTTCCTCGACCTCGTTCAAGCAAACGATCTGCGCGATATCAACCGCGCTGACGAAACCATCACCTTTGGCAAACGTGTTCTGCGCTCCGGTGATATCTGGATCATCAAACTGAAGACGAAAGCCAAGAACACCGTCCCGGGCAACACTCGCGTCCGCAACACCGTTACCATCACCGCGGACAATGCCGACCTCAGCGACCTGTTTGCCTTCGCCGAAGTCTTGATCACACCGCTACCAAAACCGGTCGTGCTCATCAGCTCCGGTCCGGCGACCAACTTCCTTGTCCTCTTCGCCGGTATGCTCGCGCTCTATGTGGCGGGCAGACGCACGGTCTTCCGCAGCCGCAAGGAATAAGCGAAGCGACAATCGGAATCGACAAAAAAAGAGCAGCTCAAGATGAGCTGCTCTTTTGGTGATTTGAAGAATATGAATAATTCAATTCTTGTAGAACTCTCGTGTAGCCACCACAAACATCGCACAACAATACACAGGATTGTCAGTAAATAATTGCTCAAAATTTTCCCATAAGGCACGTAATAATATCTTCAGAGGTAGGTTGTGAGCTTCGACTGCTTTAATAGAATTATCAAATGCTTGCATCGAAACAGTGTAGCCCGAACCTTCCGTAGCATGAGGAATCACCCCGTTATCAAAAGAAAAGCCCTTTGATGTAAATGCTTTTTTTAAATCTTCTATCATTACTGCTTCTGAAGGCTGTTCTTGGTATTCGATTTGGAGTGTCCGAGATGTATTCGCTGGTCGCAATCTTAAAGCATCAAGAGTTGCATCAACAGCCTTTCGGACTTGCCTAGTCTGGAAATCAATAACAAGACCTTCTTCTTTATTCACTGCAGAAAAGGCATGTTCCCCCATTGCCCTAGTGTCCGATTTTTCACCAGCTTTTGTGTTTCTTACAGTATCTAGATTAATCACACCACCTCTTTCAGTCATATTTTCAATCAAAGAAGAAGATTTCACCATAATTCCTCTTCACACATTATGCAAAAGTTTTTTTTATTCGATCATCCAATCGATCGGGGATTTTCCGTGTTGTGTCAAATAATCGTTTGCCTTGGAAAAATGCCGACATCCCAAAAAACCATTATGAGCGGAAAACGGCGACGGGTGCGCCGCTTCCAAAACCAAATGCTTGCTGCAGTCGATGATCGCCCCCTTTTGCTGCGCATACCGCCCCCACAACAGGAATACAATCCCCTCGCGCTTGTCGCTCAGCTCTTTGATCACCGCATCGGTAAACCGCTCCCATCCCTTGCCGGCGTGCGAGGCGGCGTTGCCTGCGCGCACAGTGAGGACGGCATTCAGAAGCAACACTCCTTGTTTCGTCCATTTTTCAAGATTGCCGTGTGTGGGAATCGCAAGCCCCAGATCGGTGTGGAGTTCTTTGTAGATGTTTTGCAGTGACGGCGGAATACGCACGCCTTTGTTGACGGAAAAACACAGTCCGTGTGCTTGACCTGTCCCATGATACGGGTCTTGCCCGAGGATCACGACTTTGACCTGGTCAAACGGACACGTATCAAAGGCGTGAAAAATCTGACCGGGCGGCGGATAGATCACTTGCTTCTCAGTGATTTCTTGAACAATAAATTGTTTCAACTCGGCGAAATACGGCTGCGCGAATTGCTCGGAGAGGGCAGCTTTCCAGCTTGCTTCGATCTGCGGAGAAACCGTTGTTACTGGAGACATTGCACAAAAAAGAGTATTCGCATTGTGACATATCCGGTCAAAAGATTTAAGATGTAAGATTTAGGATTCAAGATTCATGAATTGCCCCCTTGTTAAAGGGGGTTGGGGGATTTGCAGTTTCCTCCTCCCTAAGCATTTTGTCCGTCGCGGTGGGCTAGGGAGGACTGAGGAGTGTTGTAGTGTGACTTTTGGAAGAGAAAGAGGAATCTGGTCATCGTGGAGTAGATGGAAATGAGACCGATTTTTTTAGACCCCTGTTTTCTCACCAAAATCGCACCTTTGACAGGGGTGACGCATGTGTGTGGTTTTGTCATAGCCGACCACCCAATCCTTGGTTAGAAAAGAAGAAACCGCACCTTGCGACTTTTTTTTCTCCTTAAAACTTACAACTTATCGCTTACATATCCCTCTCCGATCAAAAACATCTCGCGACTGCGGTCGCGACTCGCTTCCGGTTTGAAGGTCTTTGCCCGCTTAAAACTCTTTTTGAATTCCGCCCAAAACGGATCAAAATCCGCCCCGACAAAGATCTTGAGGAGCAGGTTGCCATTGGGCTTCAAAATGGAAGTACAAAGCTCTAACACGCGCTCATTGAGCTCGACAGAGTGATATTGGTCGTTATCCGGTACACCGGTCGTCTTGGGCGCCATGTCGCTTGTTATCACGTCGAATCTGGCAAAACCCTGTAGCCACTCCCCCACTTCGGCGGAAAAAATATCGCCCTGCAAAAACTCCACGCCTTTAATCGGCTCGATCGCTTGCAGATCGACGCCCACAAGCAAAGTCGGTTGATGCTTTGCCAGCACTTGCAAAAAACTCCCCGGAGCGCACCCCAGGTCGAGCACGCGAGACTTACTCGGAAGAAAACGTGGAAACCGCTTCAAAATATCCTCAAGCTTAAACGCACTCCGCGCGCGCAAGCCGCTTGCTTGCGCCTTGCGGAAGAATCGATCGTTGGGATTGAAGGCTTTGGGCATTCAAAAAAAAGTCTTCCTCATTATTACCCGACTGCTGCCTTTTGCATAGAAAAATGTTCTGATATGATAGAAGGTTTCGATTCAAAATTAGGACGAACAACATTGGAAGGTCGTTGATTATTCAATGCCGTCTCGATCATGTCAGCACATAAGATTCGAAAGCCAATGAGCGCATTTTCTAAATTGGGCATTTGATGCTTAGCTTCTTTCTTTTCATGATCAATAATATTTGTGGATTCTAAAATATTTTCCCAGCGCTTAACAATAAATAAGCAATGCTGAGCGATTACATCCTTTGGTAAATTTGATTTACCTAGTATTTCGACTGATTTTGACATTAGTTGTCCGATTTTTGCACGAAAGTAATGTAGAATTATTTCTCCTTGTCCTGTCACATAAAATGAAATTTCTGAAGCATCAACTTCACGTAGACTTCTATTAATTTCCGCTGCTGCTTCATTCGCTATAGTCTCGATTGCTTTTAAACCAATATCTATTTCGTTATCTGCCTCGATTTTGACTTGATCCAAAGCCATCTTCAATAAAAAAAGTGCCTCATTCTAGTTACGCTTCCACAAATTTGACAAGCGGAAACTGTCAGGCGATTTTTGTCGTCACATTTTTGGCTGTTTTAGAAGTCTGCGAGTGTCAGCGGATTGCGTTTTGGGATGCCGGTTTCGCGAGGAAAGCGTGCGGATAATTTCGCTTGTTTCAGGAATATCCACAAACTGCGTTGTTCACCGGTCGTCAACAGATAGTCATGCTTTTGAACAAATTTTAGGTTCAACATAGCTGCCAAGGCAATATCGTCACCAGCGGACTCCGGACCGCGATACGCGACAAATATCCCTCCGACTGTGACGAACGGCGAAACGAGCTCGACGAGCACCGGAAACGGCGCCACGGCGCGCGCCGTCACGACATCAAAGCGCTCGCGATACTTTTCGTCTCGTCCATATTCTTCGGCACGACCATGCAGCAAGGTGATGTTGGAAACCGCGACCGCATGTGCAATGCGCTCGATCGCCGCCAACTTTTTGCCGACCGAATCGAGTCCAAAAAATGCACAGTTCGGATTCACCGCCGCCAGCGGCAACAGCGGAAATCCCCCACCGGTACCGATATCGAGGATCTTGGCGGATGGCTTTTTCCGGAGATATTCTTGAAGAAATGGTTGCGCCGCAAGGCTGTCACCGATGTGTTTTTCCCAAACTCCTTCCGGCGTCCGGATCGCAGACAGATTGGTGATCGCGTTCTCGCGCAAAAACTCCGCGACGATCTGTTCCATCACGGACTTGTCTTCGGCGGAGAGTAACGACTCCGACATTACTTCGTCACGGGAATATAGCGCTCGCGCTGCTTTTCGAAAGCGCGGATCTTGTCCGAAAACTTCGCGAGATAATCCGCATCCGACAAGCCTTCGAGAAAGCGGATCTTGGCAAAGGGCTTGATGTCAAAATGATAGTCTTCGCCCAGAGCGGAGACGGTTTGATTCGGCAGATCGATGGTGATTTCGAACAGTTCGTCTTCGATCGCGAGCAATTTGTCCACAACGGCAGTCGGCAGCACGATCGGCAGCAAACCGTTTTTTTCGGCATTTCCCTTAAAAATATCGGCGAATTCGGCAGAGATCACCGCCTTGATACCGCTTTGCGTCAGCGCCCACGGTGCGTGCTCGCGACTACTGCCACAGCCAAAATTCGGCCCCGCGATCACCACGGCGGCATCTTGGAACTCCGGACGGTTCATCGCAAAATCCGGGTCTTTTTTAAATTCGGCAAAGCACCCTTCCGCCAAACCGGATTTGTCGGTCACCTTCAGGTATTTTGCCGGAATGATAAGGTCGGTATCGATATCTTTGCGCGGAATGCGGATCGCTTTGGACGTGAACGGTTCGAATGGCATATTTGATGAAATACAGGGGAAGCATAACAAAAAGCCCTCAAGAGACAAAGTCATGTTTCGCTTATTCGCTTCCTGAGTCAAGGAGGGCTTGAGATGAGGCGCAACTCAGGAGAGTTGCTCCTTCTCAGGAATTTCTCCTTCTCAAGAGTAAAAGGTCATTCCGGCTTGACCGGAATCGGCGCGGAGCAAGAAGCGGATTCTTTAGTGTAACCCTCGAGAATTGCTCTTACTCCGGGATTTTTCCGAAAACCCCCTCAATCCTCGTCTTATCAGGGGGAAGGAGTCACAACTCCTATTCACGCTCTTTAGCAAAAAGTCCCACATACTCCCCATATCCCTCGGCTGCCAGATCTTCCGCCGGGACAAAGCGCAAAGCGGCGCTGTTCATGCAATAGCGCATGCCGGTCGGCGCCGGTCCGTCTTCAAAGACATGTCCGAGGTGCGAATCGCCATACTTGCTGCGGACTTCGGTGCGGACGGAAAAGAGCTTGCGGTCTTCTTTGGTGACGATGTGTTCCGGGGCAAGCGGTTTGGTAAAGCTCGGCCAACCGGTGCCGCTTTCGTACTTGTCGAGCGACGAAAAGAGCGGTTCGCCGCTGACGATATCGACATAGATGCCGTCGCGGTGCTCATCCCAATATTCGTTGTCGAACGGGCGCTCGGTGCCTTCCTTTTGCGTCACCTTGTATTGCAGATCGGTCAGCATTGATTTGACCTCCGCTTCGGGCGGCTTGGTGTATTCGGGCGAATCGGCGGAAGAGTCGGAATTATCCGGCCCGGGAGCGCGAAAGGTCTTTGTCTCGTCGCCCCACGTTTCCGCGATAAAATCATCCCTGCCGGAACCGGAGCGATAGAGCCCGTATTTGAGCGGATTTTTCTTGTAGTAGTCCTGATGATAGTCTTCCGCCGGATAAAATTCGGTCGCCGGTGCGATCTCGGTCACGATCGGTGTGTCGAATCTGCCGCTGGCTTCCAGATCCGCCTTGGATGCTTCGGCAAGCTGCTTTTGCTCGTCGGTCTCATAAAAAATCGCGGATGTATATTGTTTGCCGCGATCGACAAACGAACCGCCGGCATCGGTCGGATCGTGATGTTCCCAAAAGATTTCGAGCAGTTGCTGGTATGAAATCTCGTCCGGATCAAAGGTGACTTGTACCGCTTCGCGATAATCGGTCTGTCCGGAGGCGACTTTTTGATAGGTCGGATCGGGCTCTGTGCCACCGGCATACCCGGAAACCGCTTCGACCACGCCATCGAATTTTTCAAAATCCGATTCGGTGCACCAAAAGCATCCACCGGCAAAGGTGGCTGTTTGCAGCCGTGCTTGCTGCTCTGCGGTCAGATCGGGAGTCGGTTTTGGCGAGGGAGTATCACTCGGTTGTTGCAAAGAACAGGCGCTTATCATAAGAAAAAGCGAAAGAAAAAACGGAATTTTTTTCATTATCGAGGAAAAATCACAGATCCATTTACGATTCTAGCACAAAAACATGCGTGGATGATGGATCGACTGTAATCACGACTACGATGGAATCTATCCTTTGTAGATGGAATAGAGGATATACCACACATACAGTGCGACAAACATCACTCCTTCCCAACGGTGGATACGGTGTTGCTTTGCGAAACGAAAGACGATATCACTCAAACGGATTTTTTCGTCTTTTTCCCAACGATAGAGCTGAAACACGACAAAGAGCAAGATCGAGGTCCCGAGGGTAAAGAGGAGGTCGAATTGGATCTCAGTACCTACCGGGATCGGACGCACCATCGCCGATACCGACAGGATAAACAAGATGTTGAAAATATTCGAACCGATCAGATTTCCGATCGCGATTCCCATCTGATTGCGGCGCGCAGCCACGATCGAAGTCATGATATCCGGTATGCTTGTTCCGATCGCGATGACGGTGATTCCGATCAGCGCTTCGGACATTCCGAGCGCACCGGCGATATTGATCGCCGATTCCACAACGAATTGTCCCCCGATCATCAGCCCGACAAGCCCTCCAAAAAAATACAAGATCGAACTGAAAGTCGACATGCGTTTGATCTCTCCTTCCGGCTGGTCAGCGACTTTGGAAATACCAAACGTGTAGACGAGAAAAATAACAAAGAGCGCAAACAGCATAATCCCTTCACTCCGCGAAATAATGGAAGCTTTCGAACTGTCCAGCAAAAAATCACTTGCCGAAGTCCACATCAGGATCGTCGCCAAAATCAGGAAGGGGATTTCGCGCCAGGCGGTGTTTTTTTTGATATCGATCTGGCGAATGATGGCAATCACACCGATACCGATGAGAAGATTGGCGAGATTCGATCCGATCACATTACCAAGCGTGATGCCGCTCGTTCCTTTGATCGAAGAGGTGATGTTGACAAAAAGCTCCGGTGCGGAAGTACCGAATGCCACGATCGTCAGCCCCACAACAAGCGGAGAAATCCCGATCTTGTCCGCGATCGAACTCGCGCCGGCGACCAAGGCATCGGCGCCTTTGGTGAGGATGTAAAACCCGACCAACAAGATCAAGAGACTGGTGAGGGGGTGGCTAAAAAACTCCATACGCTTCAATACAACGGACTTCATTCTTGCAAAGCACTCAAAAAAAATCGAGACTTTCTCTGCATCTTTCTCGAAAAAACATGTTGATTCGACTTCTCGCCTTCTGCTTGCTGTTTGTCTCGATACCGATCGGACTCGCTTCCGAAGACGGATTGGGAATACCGGAGCCGACAGGTGGAGGAAGCGGCATCATCGAAGAATTGGAAAATGAAATGGCGGAGCCGTCTCCCGATCTGCTTGATGCAGATTCCGCAGATGAAGACGGCGCGAGCATTATCGAAGAAGCAATGGAGATGGAAGATAATGACGAGAGTCTTCTGGAAGACATCGAGCCCGTCGATGCAGAAGAAACCGAAAGTGTGGTCGAAGCAGCCGATGATGACCTGCCATCACCCACAGAAGTATTCTTTTCGTTACAGACGCTTTTTTATCTGACCATCGGCTTGTTCTTGCTCTTTCCCCTGCTCGCATTGGTTTTCTCGGTTTTGGACAAAGTGAAGGAATTTGGCAAAGAAGCAAAAGAAGAGCTGAAAGAAGATCTCGAAAAGCATCCGGAGAAAGAAGGTGATCACGAACTCAAAGACCCGGAAGAACTGATCGAGGATGCACGCAAGGCGATTGATGAATTGCCGAAGTAAAAAATCATTCCCGTCTCTTCCTGACTTCTCTGGAAGAGAAGCCTCTTCTTCTGAAATCTTACGACTTATCACAACTGTGCCGCAGTTTTTGTATCGTAAATCTTGAATCTTGTCTCATAAATCTTGCCCCGGTTCTTTTCTTGCGACTAAAAACTAACAGCTTGCGTCTTGACTCTCTACTGTACCGCATCGAACAGCCGTTGCGCCTGCTCGACTTCGGTCACTTTGACAGCGGCTTTCGGTGAAGTCATGCGATGGATTTCTTTCTCCTGCTCGTCGAGACTTTTGGAAATGCGCGACAGATCAGAATCCTTCAGGCGGATCGGACGCATGGTCTGCTTTTTGATCTCGATTTCATTGAGAAGCTCTTCCTTCAGCTGTTCTTTGGAATTCATCAGATCGATCGATTCCTTGGCAAAGAGAATATTCGCGGCATTTTGGAAGGAAATATGGCGATCGTAATTCGCGATCAAATTGATGATCAATTCGCGGTCTTTCGGGTCGAAATCGCTGATATTGTCAAATTCGGTGACTTTTTTAAAATTAGCCAAAATCGGCTCGATCGCTTCCGGCGGAATCGCGTAAAACGTAACGCCGTTT
>CAZYXI010000005.1:0-13993 GCA_964651215.1 uncultured Candidatus Peribacteria bacterium | reverse complement strand
TTGCAGCAGGACAACCGTTTTGCCGAACTTTCTTTTGACGGAGTGGTCGCGGTCAATTTTGCCACGATCGAAACGCTCATCGAGGCGTTTGGACTGAAAGATGCAGAGGGTTCGAGCCTGTTTTTGACATTGCAGCGTGAGACCAAAGACATCGACCTTCATTCTCGGGAGGAACTTGAGACTCGCAAAGACACGCTTGCCGAAATCGCCGATCGTCTCCGCAGTAAGCTTGGCTATTTTTCGCTTCCCAAAGTCGCAACCATCCTTGCTGAGGCGGCTGATCGCAAGGATGTCCAGTTTTGGTTTGCCGATGAGGGTCTGGCAGATTTCGTTGCGCGCAAGGAATGGGATGGCAGTCTCGGCGATGGTGAGGCATTTACCCTGAGTATTGCCAATCTCGGTGCCAAAAAGTCCGATCGTTACGTGCGACGACACCAGTATTCCGATATTTTTGTCGCGGCGGATGGAAGCGTTGCAGAGCATTTTCGTCTCGAAATGCAAAATAGCAGCAATGCGAATCTGCTCTCGGGAAACGGAACGTACGTGATCCGCATCATCCGTCCGACCGGTACCGTTCTCATTGGCGATGGAGATGGATGGGAGCAAACGTCATTTGCGTACGGAGAAGAATTTTCCACGCAGATCGAACTGGCACCCGGACAGCGACTGGCAGTTGAAGCGCGATTTGAGCTGCCTTTCTCTTGGGCGAACGGTGAGCGGATTTTTGATTGGCGCAAACAATCCGGCACGGAAGACCGTCTTTTTCTCACTGTGCACGGCACCGGTGAGACTCGGTTTTCCACACAAGATTGCGACCAGGTCATCTCGCGCGAGCACATTCTCTTTTGTGAAAGTCTTCTGACCCAAGATACACGGTTCCGCTTTGCGCTTTTGCCGGATGGCCTTGCTCCGATTCTGGAAAATATCCTGATCCAAAACGAGCGTGAGGTCTTTGTGCGCTTTTCCGAAGCGATCACCGAGGGGGCTCCGACCAATGCTGTCCGTCTCAGTTGCGATGTGGGCGAGTTTGTACCGGAAGCGATTTTAAGTAATCCTACCGACCTTCGCGATCGTACTTTGGTCTTTCCGCAACCACTTACCCTTGATGGCGAATTTTGTCAGTTTGTCTGGAGCGATGTCAGCGATCTCTTTGGCAACACAAAGGATATCCGCGTCACCTTGCCGATGCGTCCGCCGGCATGAAGGCAGTTTTCTTTGATTTTGATGGCACCCTCGTCGATTCGATCGGCGCGATCATCGAGAGTTATCGGATCGCGTTTGAGACACATCGGATTCCGTATCCCGGTGATGATGAGATTGGCGGTTTGATCGGTGTGGGACTTGATGTGATCATCGGTCGATTCGTCTCCGGGCAAGCGGTTGCCGCGGTGACCGAGACCTATCGGAGTCATTATCTGCAATTACAGCGAAGCGGAAGGGTCCGACTGTTTCCCGGGTACAAGGATCATCTCAATACGCTCCAACATGCCGGATTCGACTTGGGGATCGTGACTTCCAAACTTCACTCCTTTACGGTGGAATTTTTGCAAGAACACGCTCTTTCCGACTCGTTCGCGATCATCACCGCCGCGGAAGATGTGACGCACAAAAAACCTCACCCCGAACCGCTCTTGACCGCTGCATCCGCATGCGGACTTTTGCCGACGGAATGCCTTTATATCGGAGATACCGTGCACGACGGACAAGCGGCACGCGCGGCGGAGATGCCCTTTGCCGGTGTCTTGACCGGTACCGGAACAGAGCAAGAGCTTGCGAAGTTCGGTTTGGTGTACCAGAATCTCAGCGAATTGACTGCTCGCTTCGTGTAGCGATTCCTCCCAAATTGCTTTATCGGATATTGAGAAACTTCTTCAGTTTGCTTACGACCAAGCCATAAAACCGTACCGGTTGCCAGAGGACAAGATTGACTGTCTCCACGATCTCCGAGACCGCTTCGGCGAGTTGTTGAGCGACACCGAGGATCTTGAAGATGCGGATGGCAATAAAGATAAAGATCACGATCAAAAGCAAGAGCGCACCTTGGATCAAAAGTCCCAAGAGGTCTGCAAGTGTGAGGACGTCGGGGATATCGATCTGCATAGGTTGAGGAAAAAGCACTTGTATTGTTTCACGAGTTTTTTTTCTGGTCAAATTTTTTGTTCAGGTCTGGACTATTTCCCGAACGTAAAATATTCCATTCTCTAATAAAAAAATGGTATAATATATTATGTTCTGAACACAAAAATCGATAATCATCACATCAAATCGTGGCAATATCGTTTGTGGCAGCAGTTTTTGACTCTGCTGCTTGTGCTTGCGATCGGGTTTGTCGGTACGGCTTTTTTTCTCAAGCAGCGGTTGCCGACGGTGACCAATATTTACCCGCAAATGCTCGCAGAGCCGGTGCAGACTTCGACATCGCGCGAGCCGTTCATCTTTGACTATCGCGGTCAGCGTTACGATGTCGAACCGGCAGCGGAGTATCTTTTGAGTGGATTGGTCGTTTCGCACAACAATATCGATTCGCTTGCCGATATTTACCATGATGACGATTCGGTCGATCTCAAGGATCTCTGCATCATCTGGGGCAAAAACCTTGAATCGGAAGATTTTCACAAAGTCGATTTTTGGAGTAACGCCTGGACATGTAACTGGTCGTATTATGGCGATGTCCAGTTCAGCAATCGCGAAGTCTCCAACAATCATCTGCTTGCCGCGGACAAGCATGTTCAAGATACCATCAGGGATATCCGCATCGGTGACCAAGTGATCTTGCAAGGCATGCTCGTCGATTATTCTCCGGAAGGAACCGATTGGAAACGCATTTCCAGTCGCACTCGTGATGATACCGAAAACGGTGCCTGCGAAGTGATGTTTGTCGAAGCGGCGGAAATCGTCAGAGCCGGTCAGCCCGTGTGGAATTTGGTATATGATTTTGGAAAATGGATGATCGGACTGCTCTTGTTTCTCAAATTTTTCAGTTTTGTCTTATATGCTCGTCACGAGAAAAAGCTGTTCGAAGCGCAAGAACGCGAACGCCAAGAGCGGATCCGGCGCCGCGATCAGGTAATCTACAAAGGTGGGTATTGAAGTAGATTAAAGAATCAAGATTCAGGATTCAAGAAGACATGGGGAGATGAAAAATGAAAAATTAAGAATGCAATAAGAATTTAGAATTCAAAATTTCTTTCTGAGTTTATTACCGTGGGAGCCTCTCGAAGAGGGCTCCGATGTTTATTTAAATTCTTATTTTATCCATCGCGACGGGCGGCGTCCCACTCCAAATACGCCCGGATAAAGTCGTCCAACTCGCCATCGAGCACGACATCGGGGTTGTTCGATTCGGTGTCGGTGCGGAGGTCTTTGACCATTTTGTACGGATGAAGCACATAATTGCGGATCTGCGTTCCCCAGGCGGCTTCGGTCACTTCGCCGCGGATGGCGGCGGCTTTTTTTTCTTCCTCTTCCAGACGGTGGGCGAGCAGTTTGGCGCGGAGGACTTCCATCGCCTTCTCTTTGTTCTGATGCTGACTCCGTTGATTTTGGCATTCGACGGTGATCTTGGTCGGAAGATGGATAATGCGGATGGCACTGTCGGTCGTATTGACGTGTTGTCCACCGGCACCGCTCGAACGAAAGGTGTCGATGCGGAGGTCTTTGTCTTCGATGACGATCTCCTGATCGGCGTTTTTGATCACGGGCGTGACGATCACACCGGCAAAACTCGTTTGGCGCAGATTTTTGGCATTGAACGGCGATTGACGTACGAGTCGATGCGTCCCTTTTTCTCCCCTGAGTAAGCCAAAAGCCCGTTCTCCGGCGATTTCGATCATCACGCTTTTGATACCGGCTTCGGCACCTTCGGTCTTTTCAAGGATTTCCGTGTCAAAGTCGTGGCGCTCGGCAAAACGCAAATACATCCTCAGCAGCATGCCTGCCCAGTCTTGCGCTTCGGTGCCGCCGGCGCCGGCGTTGATTTCGAGGATCGCGTTGCTGTCATCGTATTCTCCCGAAAACAGAAGGTCGAGCTCGGCTTGTTGATATTTTTGCGCAAGTCTTTCATATTCCGTGACCATTTCTTTCAGTTCCGGCGAATCTTCTTCGAGCATGTCCACCATCTCTGCGATCGCCTTGGCATCACCTTGCAGTCCTTGCCAGCGTTCTACGATCTTTTCGAGGCTCGAAAGTCGTTGCGAAACGGTGCGCGCGTTGTCTTGATCGTTCCAAAAGCCATCGGCTTCGGTCTGTTTGCGGAGTTCGTCGATCTCCGTTTGTTTTTGAGGAATATGCAGACAAAGTGCGCCCCGCGCGATCTTGTCGCTTATTTCTGCAATCGCCGTCCGAAGCTCTGCGAGAATCACGGACAGGATTGTAACAGAACCCGCAAGGAAGGAGTACGGATTTTTTTCCTGCTTTTCCTTGAAAAAAAACCGATGCTCGCTCACAATCAAGATGTCGATAATCTGCACAATGCATATAACTGCCGCTGCGGGAAAGTCACGCGAAGTCCATATTATGCAAAAGACCCATCCGATACCGCTTGCTTCTGAGGAGGCGGTCGGTCAACTTGCCATCGACATACTCGAAACAGCCGGCAGCATCTTTATCGTCGCGCCGATCGCCGGTGTCGATCAGACTTCCGTTTCCCTTTCGATCGATGACGATCTGCTCGTGATCCAAGGCGAACGCCCCTTCCCCACATCACTCCCCAAAGCTGCCGATCACCACACCGCAGAATGCTACTGGGGCAAATTCCAGCGCAGTATCTTGTTGCCGACGGCAGTCAATTCCGCCGATCTGACCGCCAAGATCACCGATCATGTCCTCATGGTCGAAATCCCCAAGGCACGCAAACTCAGTTCCCAAACCATTCCTCTCTCCCAATATCTATGAATCCCGTTCGCAAAGCCGTGATCCCCGTTGCCGGTCTTGGCAGTCGTTTTCTGCCGGCGACCAAATGCGTGCCCAAAGAAATGTTGCCGGTCTACGATCGTCCGGTGATCGAGTTGATCGTGCGCGAACTGGTGGAAGCCGGGGTGGAAGAGATCATTTTTGTGATCCCGCCGGAGGGGAGTATTACGCCGAAGCATTTTGCGCCGGATACCAAATTGGAAGCGGCGCTCCGCAAAAAAGGCAAAGACAAGATCGCCGATGAGCTCGCCGCCCTCACTTCGCTCTGTAAGATTTCGACCGTCGTCCAGGTCGAACCGCTCGGCGACGGGCATGCGATTTTGCAAGCGGAAACGCTTGTCGGAGACCATGATTTTTTCGCCTTCTTCGGTGACGAGATCTTGGATAATCCGCTCTCCGCTCCACAGCAACTCTTGCAGGCGCGCGGAGATCGCGATGGTTGTGTGCTTGGTGTCCAACAAGTCCCCGAAGCCGATATCCACAAATTCGGTATTGTGGCGCCGGCGACCGGATCGGATACGACCGCCGCCGATGCTTTCGAGATCGTGGATTTTGTCGAAAAACCACAACCCCAAGATGCTCCCAGCGATTTGGCGCTCCTCGGAAAAAATCTTTGCACTTCGCGCATGTTCGAAGTCTTGCATCGCACCGATCCCGGACAAGGCGGAGAGATACGCTTGGTCGACGCCTTTATCCTGCTCTCGGAGACCGAATCGCTCTTTGGCAAGACGCTTGCCGGTGATCGCTTTGATGTCGGCAATCCCGTCGGTCTCTTGCGTGCGAGTCAGTATTTTGCGGCAAAAAAATAAGTTTTACTGGTGGAAGTGAGTTGACGCAATCGATTTTTTTGCGCGCGTACGATGACTCCCGAATCTCTTTTTCTGCTCTACCAAACGCTTTTTTTCGATTCGTATGAGATTTTCATTCACCATTAAAACCTCGTGTTGTCTTTCTGAAGTATTTGAATTCGGAAAAGATTTGTGATAAAATAATCCGATATATTTGTCAAGCATGCAAAAACAAAGACCGGCTCGCCGAAAAACCGTCCACATCCTTGATCAGAATGTTATCGAGGCACTGGCACTTTCGGAAGAACTGAAGCTGGAAGGGGAGCACCAAAAGGCGCTTGATATTGCGGAAAAGATTTTGATCGATGACCCGGAATGCGTCGAAGCCGGCGAAGAGATCGCCGACAACCTGTTGTCGCTCGATCGCCTCAGCGATGCCAAAAAGGCCGCTCAATATGTCCTGTCGCTCCATCCCGAGAGTTATATCGGGAACTTTGTGATCGGTTTTGCCGCTTCCAATGATGAAGACTGGCAGAAGGCGATCCGCTATTTCCGCCTTAGTAATACGAGTCAACCGAACAATCCCGAAATTTTGCGCTGTCTCGGTTGGGCGCTGTTTCATGCCGAGCACGAGACCGAAGGTGTCGCGACTTTGCGACGGGCACTGTTTTTGCGCGAAGACGATTCTTCCATTCTCTGTGATCTGGCAGCGTGTTTACTCCAACAAAACGAGTTTGGCGAAGCGGTCGCCTTGATCAAAAAAGCCCTCACCATCGATCCGGACGAAGTGCGGGTCCAAGAACTGTTTGATGTCGCGAATCGACTTCAGATCGCCTATTCCGAGGATATAACTTGATGTGTTTTCTTCCCCCTGATAAGGGGGATTCGAGGGGGTTTGCGATTTCTGAGCCGAAGTGCGATCGCAAATTCTCTGCGTATTTTTTTTGTTTGCATCGGATCAGTCACAGTCGAAAGCTTGTTATTTGCTCTGAGCTTTCGCTAGACTCGCAGCATGAAGACCGTACTGGCTGCCGGCGTGTTCGATTTTCTCCATCCGGGACATCGCTTTTTTCTTCAGTCCGCCCGCTCTTTGGGTGATCGGCTGGTGGTCGTGGTCGCGCGTGATGCGAACGTCAAACGCATCAAAGGGTTTTTCCCCACTCACCAAGAGGACGAGCGCGTCAAAATGGTTTCAAATCTCGGTATCGCAGAGCGAGTTATGCTTGGCAAACCAGGAGGAAACTTCCTCGCAATCATCGAAGAGTTGCAGCCAGACATTATTGCTGTGGGATATGATCAGCAGATACCACAGACTCTCACGTCCGAATTTCCGCATATCGAAGTGATCAGGCTTCAATCCAAAAATCCTGAGTTGTGGAAGTCGAGCAACTATCGGAATCAAGGAATAAGTGGTAAGTAAGTTGTAAGATATAAGCCGTAAGATGTAAGGGATAAGTTGTAAGCAACAATAGAAAAATTTCGATAGAAAATCCGTCAAACATCACTTGGATTTTGCCTCATTCGAGTATTTGATCATCCACATAATCAATTCTTCACGAATAATATTAACGTCCTCGCGATTATTATCGGGGAGCCTGGTTTGAGTCGTGTTTCCAAAAGTCCGAGAAACCAACTTCCAAAAATCATCAGACATTCGGAGATTCTTCGGAATCCTTATTTCACCATCATCAGTTTTTGGTTTGTTTTCAAATTCTGCAAGTAGTTCCAATACAACTTTGTTTATAGCTTCTCGAAAGGCAGTTCGCACGTCTTCCGGCAAATTTTCCTCAGGAATTCTTTGTTGAATTCCTTCAATCTGTTTGAAGAGCGCTTGGGGAATTTCGGTTTGTGACATTGGATACTCGGTAGAAATGAAATTTCTAAAAGGAAAAACAATATATTGTAAAATGTTATTCTGAACAATATATCTGTTTGTCTATTTGCTGAGTATCACTTTTTTAGATCAAGCGAAAATCCTTTTGCAGCCTTACTGCATTCCTCGTGTTTCGGTCTCTTGCACACGGCGCGATTGATGCAATATCTCGTCAAAGACCGCTTTGGCGATTTCCGGTGCGAGTCCCGCGGCTTTGGATTTTTCCAAGATCACTTTCAGCAATCTTGCCTCGCGTTCGGCATCGAACACGGGTGTACCGGTCTGGTTTTTGATCTTGGCGACTTGGCGCGAACAGGCAAAACGCTTTGCCAAAAGTCGCACGATTTCGTCATCGATCCGATCGATTTCGCCGCGGATGTGTGTCAGCTCTTCCACAATACGATTGTAGCTCGTCTCTCTTGTCGGAAGCAAGGATGACAAAACTGCTGATTTTCCCTTGCACTTACTTGTCATTCTATGCGATGATAGCAAAGAAACCGAGTGGGTGCCGCCCGGCAATGGAAAGAGGGGATGACTTTTTGGAGAGGGAATTGTTTTTGTATTCCATCGTTTTTTCTTATTCCTGCAGTGTTTTCGTCATTGTTTTCCTCACGCGAGTTTTTTACCGGACTAGCTGCTTCTCTTCCCGACAAGTCGTCTTTTTCCGGATTGGCGAATTCGTCCGCAAAGCTTGGTCTGCTCGCGCATTTTTTGCAGACGGCACCGACTTTTGCCGAAACCAAGAATATCCTTTTTCTCACGCATGAGGCGACCGAAGCAATCGAGCTGAAGACTTTGGCGACCCTCTTTTTTGATCCGGAAAAATACGCCATCCATCATTTGCCGCTCAAAGAAGGGCGAGACGAGACTTGTGTCGAGTGGATGATCATCTTTGCCCAAGCAAAAGCCGCCGGTAAAAAGAACATTTTTCTCCTGTCCGAAAAAGATGCGGTCGAAACCGATTTTCCGGAAATGCAGCAGCTTGTCAACGAACAGTTGATCGTGCAAAAAGGCGAGCGAGTCGATCCGATCTCTCTCTTTAATCGTCTGATCGAAATGGGGTTTGAGGTTTCTCCGGATATCACCTTGCAAAAAGGGCAATATCGCCGCAGTGGTGATATTATCGATGTGTTTCCGGTCGGCGCCGATCATCCGTTCAAGATCGAAATCGAGTTTGAAGAAGTCAAAAACATCTGGTCGTTTTCGATGCGTGACAAAAAGATCCTCAAGAGTTTTAGCAAGCTCCATATTTTTCCGGCACGGATCGATCGTGCGCGCAAAAAATTCCACGAACTGTTTGCCGCACCCGACCTGATTGTCACCGATGATATCGAGTTTCTTTCAGACGAATTCTACGCCGAGACTTCGGCGCGCGTCTTGCGCTTTACTCCGTTTGCCGAGTCGGAGGAAGACAGTCACTTTCAGATGCGGTTTTTGTCGGTGCTCAAGTTTTACAATATCTATGATCTGCTGACCGACTTCCGTTCTAAGCTGCAAAAAGACTATTTGATCCAGGTTTTTACGAAGCGCATCGACGAACTGAAGGCGATTTTGACTGAAGAAAAGATCCCTTTTTTCTCGGAAGGTGACGCGCAAGAGCACGGGCTTTTTTTGATCGATGCGAGCGAATCGGAAGTGATGCCGCCGAGTTTTCAAAACCCCGATCAGAACATTCTCTTTTTGACCGACCGCGAGATCTTCCAATTGCGCAAAAGTCGCAAGCTCAAGTCCACCGACAAGCTCAATCTCGAATTTCTCACGAGCCTCAAGATCGGCGATTATGTCGTGCATATGGATCACGGGATCGGGCATTTTTTGGGTGTGACCGAGCAGGAGATCGATGGTCATACGCGCGAATATCTCGAAATCGCCTATGCCGGAAATGACCGTCTGTTCGTGCCGGTCGATCAGGCGGACAAGGTATCACGCTACCTCTGCGAAGAAGGTTCCGAACCCAAGCTCAATCGCCTTGGCTCCGTCGAATGGGAGAACATCCAGAAAAAAGTCCGCAAAGAAACGGAGAAGATTGCCAAGGAACTCCTTGCGCTCTACGCCGAACGCGAACAAGCGCGCAAATCGCCATTCGCCCTCGACAGCACTCGTCAAAACGAATTCGAAAAGACTTTTCCTTACGAAGAGACGCCCGGGCAGATCTCCGCCATCCAAGATGTCAAATCCGACATGGAATCGAAAAAACCGATGGATCGTCTTGTCTGCGGCGACGTCGGTTTTGGCAAAACCGAAATCGCGATGCGTGCCGCCTTTAAGGCGGTGGAAGACGGCAAACAAGTCGCGCTCATATCACCGGTAACGATCTTGGCGCAACAGCATTTCGAATCGTTCACCAAACGTATGGACGACTTCGGCTTTCGCATCGAAGTACTTTCGCGCTTCAAGACCGCTGCCGAGCAAAAAAAGATCTTGATCGATCTCGAGAATGGCAAAGTCGATATCGTGATCGGAACCCATCGCTTGCTCCAACCGGATGTCAAATTCCGGAATCTGGGACTCCTGATCATCGATGAAGAACAGCGTTTTGGCGTGAAGCAAAAAGAAAAATTCAAAGAACTCCGCAAAAATGTCGATATCCTTACTTTGAGCGCGACACCGATCCCCCGTACACTCAATCTCGCACTCAACAAACTCCGTGATATTTCGACCATTACTACGCCTCCTCCCGGGCGCCTTCCGGTCATCACCGAGGTACGCAAATACTCCGACCGCCTCGTAGTCGATGTCGTCACCAAAGAATTGGAGCGCAACGGACAGGTCTATTTTCTCCATAATCGCGTCAAGACGATCGAAAGTATGGCGGAAAAACTGCGCCAACTTGTGCCGCATGCGCGCATCGTGGTCGGTCACGGACAGCTGCCGGCAAACGAACTCGAAAAGCGCATCATGGCGTTTAAGCAAGGGGAATACGATATTCTCGTCAGCAGCACGATCATCGAAAACGGGATCGACCTGCCGAATGCGAACACTATGATCGTGATGAACGCCGAACGCTTCGGACTCTCGCAGCTCTACCAACTGCGTGGACGCATCGGACGCGGCAAAAAGCAAGCCTTCGCCTACTTCCTCTACCAAACGCAAAAGCTCTCTATCGAAGCGAAAAAGCGCCTGCGCGCCATCGTCGAAGCGAGCGAACTTGGCAGTGGCTTTCAGATCGCCATGCGCGACCTCGAGATCCGCGGTGCCGGAGATGTGCTTGGCGTCAATCAGTCGGGCACCGTCAATTCGGTGGGAGTCGGGCATTTTCTCCGCTTGCTGAATGAGACGATCCGCAAGATGAAAGATGGCAAACAAGCCGCTGCTGCCGAAGAAGAAGTCAGCAGTGTCGTGATCGAGTTGCCGGTTGATGCCTATATCCCGAGTTCGTACATCGCCGATTCCAAAGAAAAGATCCTTGCCTACCAAAATCTCGCCGCCGCGCAAACCATCGAGCAGCTCAAGGAGATCTCGGAAGACTTTGGTGAAGAATACGGCACGCCCCCGCGCGAAGTCCGCACGCTCTTCAAGATCATCGAACTCCGTATTCTCGCCCGTCGCGCCAATATTCTCGCTATCCGCTCGGTGCCGGTCTCGCGCACCGACCGCGAGATCCAAATGGTGATGGGCAAAAAAGTCGGCGCCGCCGAAATCATGAACCTCCTCAAGCATCAAGAAAAATGGTTCGTTTCGAGCGATCGTCTCAAGATTCCACTCCGCGATCTGGGAATGGATTTCTTGGGCGAGATCAAGAAGGCGTTGGAGTGTTTGGTGAAGGGGAAGAAGTAGGCACTTTAGGCTTTTATCAAATCACAAAATTTTTGCAGAGTTTTAGAAGCATCTTTGAAATAATCTACTTCGTTTTGATCTACGGAAAATACACAATCTTGTTCTTTATGATATTTTAGGCTTGATTGGTGATATAGCCACAAAAAATAACCATATAACTCATATAATTCACTCAAACTTGATTGCTGCATATCAATCTTTCCTTCATCTACCAATTGTGCGATCTTTTCCATAGTATGACTAGGAATTGTAGTAAAATCTAATCCTTCGGCATTACCATCAATAACTTTTAATATTTTGAGAAGAACTGAAAACTGTACAGACCTTAAGTGACTGTATTTGAAGGAATACAAGTTTCTATCCGGATTGTAGTGTCCAACCACACCGTCTGCATCCACATCAAAATGGCGAATAACATCACCTTTGTATCTTTGTTGACCATTGTTTTTTAAAATATTAAAATATTGTTTTTGCCGTTTCTTGTATACCTCTTTGACTTGTCGCATTGCACTAGATACTTCTAATTGTAATTGTTGCTTGGCACGTATCAATAATGGAGCGTTGCCTTCAATTAATTTTGCGTCAATCAGTCTCTCAAAATATATTTTGCTACTTTGTGCTTCTCCAAAGTAAAATCTTAATCTATCAAAATGTATTTTTAAGTCTTTTAATTCAAAAATCACATCCCCCCCAATAGTGTCAAGACATTCCATGAGACAGAACTCAATTCTTTTTCGGGTTTGTATCAATCGACCAAATCCCTGCTCGCTTTGACTTGGTAGCTCAGAAAGAAATATTGCCTCAAATCCTGATGAGATTTCCGCATTTTCCTCGCGACCATCACTTCCTGGAAGTGCGATTGCAAAATGTCTATCGCAATCTGCATCAAGATTTCGCAAATCCAGCTTCCTATGTAGTGCTCCCTCCAAAATATCTGTTCTTTTTTGACTTATCCGATGACATTCTTCGATATATGCCGCACCATTTTTTCTGCTCATGCTGGGTTGATTAAAATGTATTTTATGCTAGACATTATTTTTTATTATGTCAAATGAATTTTTCTCCTGTTGCCACTCTCTCGACAAGGCATTCGTCTTGCCGTTTTTGCATGCAATCTGCCACAATAGGGGCACTTGCTTTTTCCTCTTGTCATGGACTATCACGCCGCGCTCGCATCATCCGATCCGGATGTTTTTGCCGCTTTACAGGGTGAACAGCAACGCCAAAAGGAGGGGATGGAACTGATCGCTTCCGAAAACTATGTTTCCCCTGCCGTCCTCGGTGCGCTCGGTTCGGTATTCACCAACAAGTATTCCGAAGGGTATCCGGGCAAGCGCTATTATGGCGGACAGACGTACACCGATGTCGTGGAACAGCTGGCGATCGATCGCGCGATCAAGCTCTTTCCCGGGGCAAAATTCGCCAATGTCCAGACGCATTCCGGTTGTCCTGCCAACGAGGCCGTGTATCATTCTGTCCTCGAACCGGGCGACACCGTACTCGGCATGGATCTGTCGCACGGAGGGCACCTTTCGCACGGTCATCCCGTCACCAAGATGGCAAAGCTCTTCCGCTTTGTCCGGTACAAGATGAAGAACGTCGAGACCGGCGAGATCGATTATGACGAGCTCAGGCAAGTCGCCATCGCGGAAAAACCCAAGATCATCCTTGCGGGATTTTCCGCCTACTCGCGCGAACTCGATTATGCCAAATTCCGCGCGATCGCGGACGAAGTCGGCGCCCTTGCCATGATGGATATGGCGCATATCGCCGGACTGATCGCAGGGAAACAACTGCAGAATCCGTTTGATTTCGGCTTTGACATCGTGACATCCACCACGCACAAGACCTTGCGCGGACCACGCGGCGGACTCATCCTGACGCGCGACGAAGACATCGCCAAAAAAATCGACAAGACCGTGTTCCCCGGCTTGCAGGGAGGACCACACATGAATAATGTTGCCGCTAAAGCGGTGGCGTTTGGCGAGGCACTCCGACCGGAATTTCAAGAATACGCGAAGCAGATCATCAAAAATGCGAAAGCGATGGAAGAAGTCTTCCGCGCGAACGATGTCCGCATGATGGCGGGCGGAACCGACAATCACCTGCTTCTGATCGATGCGATGACGAGCTGGGGCAGGACCGGCGGTGAAGTCGAAAAAGCGCTCGACAAAGTCCACATCACCCTGAACAAAAATTCCATTGCCGATGATCCGCGCTCGCCGATGGATCCCTCCGGCATCCGCTTGGGCAGCCCGGCGATGACAACGCGCGGTTTTGCCGAAGCGGAATTCCGTCAAGTCGCGGAATGGATCATCGCTACAGCGCAAAATTTTGACAACGAAGCGAAACTCGCCGAAATCGGTGCGGCGGTCAATGAACTCTGTAATCGCTTTCCGGTACCGGGAGTTGCATGAATGAAAAATTCAGAATTAAGAATGAAAAATGTCAAAGTGGGACTAAAAAAGTTTTGTGATGCGATTTCCTCCTCCCTGACACTTGTCCGCCAGGGTGGAGGGGGGGGTGGAGGGGGGGTGTCGCCGAATCGCAAACCCCTCCAACTCCACCCTATCCCACCTTCGTCCGCCCGAGGCGGACTGCTGCAAACAGGCAGGGGGAGGGTTTTGCTCCGCGCCGATTCCGG
>CAZYXI010000004.1:0-15024 GCA_964651215.1 uncultured Candidatus Peribacteria bacterium | reverse complement strand
CGGTGTCAAAAAATCCGTAGCGGCAAAACCGGCGAGGACAAGTGGTGATTCCAAGGACGAGGAAATTTACTGTATTTTGACACATGTTTATTTATTTGTCACGAGTGAAAAAAATTGACAATCGTATAAAATAGATAAAAAATATACATATCTTTTTGTGTCATTTTATGAGTTCAGGAAATGATATGCCCCACGAAAAAAATGGCTTGGGGAGTTCAATTGTTGACACGGAAGTTTTTACCGGTTTTCGCACGTCAACACACTATCAGGATTTTGTTGACGCGCTTAATGGATTGCAGTGCTTTGAGGATGTCCAGAAATGGCTCGATGAGTTGCAAGTCAATGAAATTGAGAAGGCATATGTCGCATATCAGCAAGGACTTAGGAAGATTAAAGATAAATTGCAAACAAACAAGACTGATGTTATTAGTGCTGAAGATGTGCAAAATTTAGAGAATTTGCACACAAGATTACAAACACACCTCTACAATCTGCGGGGGCGAATCAGACAAAAATATTCGTACTTTACTGGAGAAGGTAAAATTGTACCAAACAGACCGTCAATTTTTAAAAGATATCTGTCAAGTGTTGGACTAGTGGAGCCTCAACCAAATTTTAAAGGTAATGGTGTATGGCGGGGCAATGAGGAATCTCCAGATTACCATCAAAATGAACAGGCTGATTTTTTACGCGCTCTAGACGCCTTTCAAATGCATATTGATTCTTTGCTCATGACTGCAAGGTATGAGTATTTGAATATTAAGTCAATCACCGACATCCAACTACAATTTCGACGTATGAGCTTTAATTTACAAGTCCAAGCTGAAATAGCGATATCTAAGCGATTAAACAGAATCCAATCGCCTCCTGTGTATTCGGATTCGACAAGGAGCTAACTCCATCGACTTTCGGTCAGGTTCTATCGACCAGCACCCCCTCCGCTACCTGATGCACCGGACCGGCGCCGATACTGACGACCACATCGGTAGGCTGAGCTTCTGTTTTTAACAAATCGACTGTCTGTGCAAAATCATGCGTGTGGCGTGCTTTTGTGCCGGCGGCATTGATCTTGTCGACCAACTGTTCGGCAGAGACCGACTGCACGTCCGCTTCCGAATCGCGCACGCGATAGATATTGGGGATCAAGATTTCATCCGCATCGGCAAAACTTGCGGCGAATTCCTCCAAAAATTCGCGCGTGCGCGAATACTGGTGTGGCTGAAACACCGCCCAGATCCTTTCGTCAGGAAATTTTTCACGGAAAGCGGCAAGTGTCGCGCGGACTTCGGTCGGGTGATGGGCGTAGTCGTCAAAGACACGGATTCCATCGATTTCGCCTTTGTATTCAAACCGGCGCCAGGTGCCGCGAAAACGAGCGAGCGAGGCTTGCGCCGTTTGCTCGGGCAATTCGAGCGCGGCAAACAGCGCCAGTACCAAAGCGGCGTTTTGGCGATTGTGCTCGCCGGGGATCGCCATAGTCGGTACCTTCGCCAAAAAATCCGCCGCATCGATCGTGCGTGCCGCAATACTGCCAAACAGCTCGCGGATGCGCGCATCCGAAAAATCCGCGATGAGTATGCCGGTATCCGGCAGACGTGTGGCAAAGGCACGAAAGGCTTCGAAGTATTTTTCTTCACTGCCGAAAAAATCGAGGTGATCCGGCTCGCAATTGGTGACGATGATGATCGTCGGCGACAGGTGCAAAAACGAATTGTGATATTCGCATGATTCCACCACAAACAAGCCGCAATCACGCTCTTGGCAGAGTACCGGCGGACCGGCAAGGCGGATGTTTTTTGCGCCCCATTCGAAGACTTTCGTCCCGAGGATCACGAGCGGATCGACGAGCGCGGCTTCGAGTGCCAACCCCGCCATCGCTGTGGTAGTCGATTTGCCGTGAGTGCCACAGATCGAAACGGTAGGGATCGTTTTGGAAATATCGCCGAGCGCGGCGAAATACGATTTCTGCGGAATCTTCAGTTCGGTTGCGCGCTGCCGCTCCGGATTGTCCGGGGGGATCGCTTCGGAATAGATCACTTCGTAGACTTGCGGATCAATATTATCGGCATCATGTTCCGGAAAGATCACAATACCTTCCGTCCGCAATTCCTCAAGCAATGGCGATGCGCCGGCGTCCGAGCCGGTCACTTCTACTCCTTTCGAACAAAAATAGCGCGCCAAGGCGCTCATGCCGATCCCGCCGATACCGACAAAATGCGCCTTCATCCGGATTCGAGGGAATCGCGGAGTTTCTTCAGTCCGCGGGATTGCAAGATACGGATGGCGGTTTCACTTTTGTCCAAAACATTGGCGATCTCCGAATTTTTTTGGTCGGAAAAATATTTGAGAATAATCGCTTGCGCTTGCATTTCGGGCAAGGTCTTAAGTGCCTTCATGATGCGACCATGGTCGATGTCGGTGATGGTCTTTTCTTGGGCGTCGGCGGTACCCGATTCGTCCGCGATGGTCTCAGGGATCTCTTCGAGCGGCACATCTTGGCGATAGTGATCGACCAAAACATTCTTCGCAATGCGGAAGAGCCAGGCCGAAAACGGCATACTGTCTTTTTTTTGATATTTTTCGAGGTTTTTCAGAGTTTTAAAGAACACCTCCGAAGTCAGGTCTTCCGCGACCGCTTCGGATGAGACCCGAAAAAAGATATAGCGGTAGATCGCATTGAGAAACATATCATACAGTTCGCCAAAAGCCTCTTTGTCTCCGTTTTGTGCGCGTGCCACCAATGCGTCGAGCACTGCTTCATCATCTTGCATGTGTGCTCAAAAACACCGCGTTGTATTGTCCCTGATTTTACTGAAACACCGCAAGTATTTTCCGGCTCAAAAATACAATTCCTGCTTTTTACAGCGGTATTTATCAGATTTTCGTCTGTTTCATTTTTTCCACTATTCCCATTCGATCGTCCCCGGCGGTTTGCTCGTAAGATCCAACAACACGCACGAAATCCCTTCGATCCGCATCAATTCTTGCGCCATTTCGTGACGGATCTCCGGAGCAAACAGCACCGCGGTAGCAGTCATGGCGTTTTCGCTCAGGATCGGACGGAGGATGATCGATTCGGTCTCCGGCGCAAGTCCGACCGGTGATAAGATGACCGGAAACTGCCAGACGGCATGATAGAGTCCGTTTCGTTCGAGAATCGTGCGGATGATCGCATCCGCCTCTTGTAACAGTCGGACGCGGTCGGGAGTGATCTCGGTCGGTGTCTTGGCAAAGACCTTTTCCGGATGGTCGGTATGCGAGAGCGAAACAACGACACGGTTGATGTCAGAGTAGGCGTTGGGGATCTTGCCGGCGGAAGCGAGGATATCTTCGATCGGCTTGTCACTGAAGATCGCCACCGGGTGACGATAGCTGCGCGCATCTCCTTGGACACCGACCGAACGCACGGGCAGCACGAGAGCATGGAGGGCAAATTCGCTTTTGATCCTGATTTCGACTTCGGAGGCATTCGGCAAGGGATTGGCTTTCGCCTGACACAAGATCCGTACTCCCAATCCCGGTCCGGGAAAAGGATGCCTGCCGACGATCTTTTCCGAAAGCCCCAGTTTGCGACCGATCTCGCGCACTTCGTCTTTGTAAAAATCGGCAAGTGGCTCGACGATCCGCCCTTCGGCGATCATGCGCTCGATCTCCGGTACGCGATTATGGTGGGTTTTGATTTTGCTGGCATGGGCGCTGCCGCCGGTTTCGATGTGGTCCGGGTAGATCGTACCCTGTCCGAGCATCCATTTGTCATTCGCCAGTTCCAATTGCTGTGCCCATTTGCGCTGCACGTCCAAAAACGCGTTGCCGATCGCCGTCCGCTTTGCTTCCGGTTCGGTGATCCCCGCCAGTTTTTTCAAAAAATACTCGCCTTCACGCGCCACATGCAGATTTTGAAATCCGGCTTCGGCAAGCATTTTTTCCACTTCGTCCGCTTCATTTTTGCGCAGTAAGCCGCTGTCGACGAAGAGTCCAAAAACGCGTTCGGCGCCGATCGCTTTTGTGAGCAAGGCAAACGCCACCGACGAATCGACTCCGCCCGAAACGAGCAAGAAGACATTTTTGTCTTCGAGCGTATCGCGGAGTTCGTTGATGAGATGGTCGGTCGCGCGTTCGATATTCCAAGTCCCGGCGGCACCGCAGATCTCGATAAAATTGCCAAGGATCTGCATGCCGTATTCCGAATGTGTGACCTCGGGATGAAACTGTACCGAGTAGAGTCGTTTTTGCGGATTTTCGTAGGCGGCGATCGGGCAGACATCGGTCTTGCCGGTGATCGCAAAGCCCTCCGGAAGTTCGATCACCGAATCGCCGTGATTCATCCATACCGTCGATAGCTCCGGAATATCGGCAAAGAGCACACTTTCGTGATGTGAAAATCCGGCCTCGCCATATTCTTTTTGTTGTGAGCGGATGGTACCGCCAAAATGATGTGCGATCAGATGATGTCCGTAGCAGATACCAAGAATCGGCACGCCCAATTCAAAAATGGCGGGATCGGGTTGCGGCGAATTTTTCTCGAAGACCGACTGCGGACCGCCGGAGAGGATAATGCCGTGCGGGTCCATCGCGCGGATCGCTTCGGCACTCGTATCGACAGGAAGGATCTCGGAATACGCGGAGAGCCGCCGGACACGATTGCCGATCAGATGTGCGAATTGACTGCCGAAATCAAGGATGATGATGGGTCTCATAACAGATCAGAGTCTACCTGATTTTTGGAAAAAACGAGAATAAAATCCGCCGATACGCTGCCAGAGTGTCGGTGATTCCGTGCGCGCAAGGGCGACACCGCAGAGGATCCAAAAGCTGAGCGCGACTGCAGCCGATTCCCACGAATGCAAAAACAGGCTCGCCGCCGAAATGCCGGCAAGACTGAGGACAAGCGCTTTGCTAAGCCAATCACCGTTTTGCAGCAGGGCGATAGTCACCAAAACGATGATCGTCAAAAACAGCGCCAAACCGAGCAGTCCCGATTCGAGACCGACTTGCAAATACCAACTCTCCGGCAAAAAGCCGGTCTCGCCCGGACGGGCAAAGCGCGCACTTGCCGGTCCGGCATCGCCCAGACCGAGCCCCAGCGGATACTTGAGGATATAATACGCGCCATCACTCCAGCGTTCCCAATGCCCTTGGCTGCTGCTCGGGCGCAAGATGATGTTCCAAAAAAAGGTATCAAAGCGGGCACGCACGAAGATCATCATCGCCAAAAACAGCGGAAAGACGACACTCGCCGTCGGCAAAAAGGCACGCTGCCTCAGGTTCCACACAAAACTCGCCAAGAGCAAAACGAGGCAGCCGCTCGCCGCAATAACGGCTATGGGCTTGAGTTCGTCCCAGTGGTCGATCACGAGGGCCGGAAAAAAGAGTGCGACAATGCCACTGCCAAAGATCGCAAGATACCCGATCGCTGCGAAAGGACGAGGCGATTGCACGACAAAGAGCGCCGCGATCGCCGCCAACATGCCGATCCACGCCGAGCGCGACCAGGTCAAAAAGAGCACGCCCACGCCGGCAGCCAGGAGCACGGTAAGAGCGCCCTGCTGCCACTTTTGGCGCGTCCGGGTTGTCAAGAACAACACAAGCGGCAGTACGATCAGTAAGTAGGCTCCGAGTTGGTTCGGACCGGAAAGGGTCGATTGGATGCGACAGAATTCTTGATGCGTGATGCGGTTTTCGATCTTGTGACAATACGAGATCCCTTGTCCGCTTTCGGTGACTCCGTATTCGTCGTTGTAGCCGAAGGCGATCAAAAATTCTTCCGGCAAGACGGTTTTTTGCAACAATCCAAAACCGATCACCACGACCGCCGGAACGAGCGCCGCGGTGACGAGGAGACGTTTTTCTTGCGCGGAGAATGTCAGTTGCCTGACCGCAAAAAACGTCACGAAAAAAAACAGTCCGTATTTTGCGCCCCAGATGACTTGCGGCAGATTGTCCGGAAAGCCGTTGCCGGTAAAGAGTACGCCGGTGATGCACGAGACGAGCACAAAGAGGACGATGGCAAGGTCGATCGAGTCAAAGCGAAAGCGGTCTCGCTGTTGCCAGCTGAGGGCGGCGACGAGTCCGATAAAGACCACGAGCACGATCTCTTTCCAAGCACTGATCACAAAGCCGAATGCGCTTGCCGAGCCACCAAGTTGCGATCCAAGAGCAGTACTCAAAAACGGATGGAGCGGCAAGAGCGCCAACACGATTGCCAAGATTCCGACCGCAAGACGCTGCAATTCATTCAAAAAGATTCCTCCGTATCATTCCGCTTTTTGCGCTTTTTTGCAATCGATTACTGTACGACCCCACTCGCGAAGGTCGAAGTCACGACATAGCTCACCAAAATCACGATGATCCCCAGGATCGCGCCGGTCAATGTTTTTTTACCCGTCTCGATCCGATCCTGATCGCCAAACGACAGTACCCAAACACTTCCCCCGTACAAAAAGACCACAAATGCGATCACCGCCAAAAACTGCAAGAAATATTGGATGATCGCCACCGCTTCGCGCACACCGGTTTCGGCGTCGGGATTGTAGGTCACTTCCCAATCATCTCCGAGGAGGTTTGGATAGATCACTTCGCGGATGAGGACATCGTTGATCAAGATCACCACGATACCGATCCCCACCCATTGGAAGACGACTTTTTGCTGCGAGATCTGCTCCGTTTCACCAAGTGCGGTGATCATCTTGAAACCGCTGATCATCACGAACGCCACGGCGATCAAGATCAACAGTCCTTTGAGCCATTCGAGCAGCGCGAGGGTTTCGAGGATCGCAGTATCCTTGACCCGTTCCAGCGTCTCCGGCGATTCGGTGATCGAGCCCGGATCGAGCCCGTTTCTGCCGCCGTACAAAACATCAAAGATGGCGGTATCGACAAGGAGCATCAACAAAAGTGCCAGCGATGCCCAGGTGATCCCTTGCTTTGCCGAAGACACTTTGTCTTCTTCGCCGGAACTTGTCACGAGGAGGAGCGATCCCCACACGATCCAAGCGATGGCGAGGGAAGCGACTAAAAATTTGATGACATCCACGACCAGTAAGATCGTTTCCGCCAAGATCGTCTGTCCTGCGTTCGGGCTCGTCTGTGTCACATCATCGGCGGCACCGGTGTTCGGGTTGCCAACGAGATTGGCATCATCCGGATTGAATGGGATCTGCAGATTGTCGGCGGCGAATGCGGTCAATGACGTCGCCAAGACGATATTCATCACGACAAAGACCCCGATGGCGAGAACACGTTGATACTTCATGACGGATTAAACGCCGAAACGATCGCAAAGGCGGAGAGGATGATGACGATCCCCAAGAGCGAACCTCCAATGATCTCTTTTGCCTTGCGGTGGCGGTCTTCGTCTCCAAAGGAAGTGACAAAATAGCCGCCCGCCACCAAAAACGTCGCCATAGCCACCACACCCAAAAAGGTGAGGATAAACCTTAAGAGTCCCACCATTTGCACTGCAAAACTCGTTACTTCGTCATCGCCCGGTGCTTGATCCGCCGGATAGAGCACGGTGCGCACGAGCGGATCGGCGAACATCGCCACGAGGAGTCCGGCAAAGCCATAGAGAAAGATTTTTTTGGCACTCGTGATTTGCTCTTCTTCGCCACTGGCGGTAATAAATTTGAACCCGGCATAAAAGACGGTCGCGATCGCGATCGGCGTGAGGGCAAGCTGCAAAAACGCCGTGATCTTCGTAAAGATCAGTTCTGCACCCGGCTGATCGATGATCTCGGTATTGGCGCGCGTGGGCGTAAAGACCTCGCCGATCTCGACCGCCAACGAGATGAGGAGGAAACCGGCGATCCCCCAGTAGAGATTTTTCTTTTGTTCCGAGATCAGCTCTTCTTTGCCGGCGCTGTTGACCATGATGAGCAAATAGACGACCCAGATGAGGAGCGCCACAAAGGCAAAAAGGTATTTGAATTGGGGAATGATGCGATCATAAAAAAGGATCCGGATCGATTCCACCGGTGTCGTACCTTCGCCGCGCGGCATCACATCGATATCGTCGAACGGCTCGTCCCAATCGTCACCGAGCACACCGCCGCTCGTCTCCCCGATAGCCGGAACCGGCGCCGGCGCGGTCGCCGCCCTGACAGGCTCTGCAGCAAGCCAAAGCGTTGCTGCTCCCACAAGGATCACCGCCCAAGAGAGGATTTTTGTCTTCATTTCGGCTTATTCTACCATTTTTTCGCATTTTTTCGCAAACGATTGCCATTCCTCCCGTTTTCGTCCACAATTTGCCCCGATGTTTCGAGCAGTCGCCGTCCACGCCCGGGAAACCTTGCAAGCGCCAGAGTCCTTTGTGACCTTGGTCGATCATCTGCGTTCGTGCGCGGAGAGTGTCGCCCTCACCGAGCAAGCCGCCGGACATATCAAAGAGACTTTTCCCAAGGTGGATTTTGCCAAGCAATACGATTTTTTCGTCGTCTTTGGCGGTGACGGGAGTGTCCTCCATGTGGTACATCGGCTCCAAAATTCCGCCACACCGCTGCTGCCGATCTCTGCCGGCACGCTCGGTTTTTTGGCGGAGATCCCGCCGGAGGATTTTGCCGCTTGTTGCAAACGCCTTGCGGAGCACGATTACACTCTGGACGAACGTTCACTCTTTGATGTCGTGCACATCAGCAAAGATGGTGACAAACAGCACTTCCGGGCTCTTAACGAAGCGGTCGTCTCGCAACGAGCGGTCGCGCGGATGGTATCGCTGAAGACACTTATCAACGACGAATATCTGACGACCTATCGTGCCGATGGCGTGATGGTCGCCACGCCGACGGGGAGTACCGCCTATTCCCTCGCCGCCGGCGGACCCATTGTCTATCCGCGCTTTGATGCGCTGCTTTTGACGCCGGTCTCACCGCACTCGTTTTCACATCGCTCGCTCCTGCTTCCTCCCGAAAAAAAGGTCACGATCATGCCGGATGACGGCAATCGCGAACCGGTGATGCTGACGATCGACGGTCAGATCACTGTCCCGCTCGAACAAGGCGATCGGGTCGAAATCACCGTTGCCAAAGACAAGATCACGTTTTTGCGCATGCCGGACGAACACTTCCTCAAGACCCTCAAGCGCAAGCTTCATTGGGGCGTCAGTTCCGTCAAGTCGAGCGAAACCCAATAAAGCGCTTCGTCCTTGCGCCACCAGGTGCGTTGCCGTTTTGCGTAGCGCCGCGTGTTGAGCGTCATGCGGTGTTTTGCTTCCGCTTCACTCATTTTGCCGCAGAGAACCTGCAGCGCTTCACGATAGCCATGAGCGATCATCGCCGGAGTATGTTCATCATAGCCTTTGGTTTGCAGTCGTCGTACTTCTTCCAAAAAGCCGTTTTGCCAAATGGCTTCTGTGCGGGCGGCGATGTGCCCATCCAGTTCTTCGGGATCGACATGGATCCCCACTTTAAACACCTGCCACGGACAGGCTTGTTTTGATTTGAGTTCCGATGGCTTTTGCTGCGTAGCGGCATAGATCTCGAGCGTGCGGATGAGGCGAACGCGGTCGGTGGGTGTTGTTTGCGCCGCCGAAGCCGGATCGATGCTTTGCAGTGCTTCGTACAATTCTGCAGAGGTTTTGGGTTCCAGACTCCGGCGAAAATCCGCTTGCGGCGGTACGCGCGGGATCGAGAGGTTTTTGCAGATGGCATCGACAAACAGCCCCGAGCCGCCGACCAAAAAAGGGACATGCCGGCGCGCGAGTATCTCTTCGATCTTCGCTTCCGCCAACTCCTTAAACTCCGCCACGGTAAAGAGCGTATCCGGCTCCAAAAAATCAAGGAGATGATGCGGCACGCCTTGCATTTCCGCTGAGGTGACTTTTGCCGTTCCCAAGTCCATACCGCGATAGAACTGGCGCGAATCGCCGTTGATGATCTCGCCGCTATGCGCCTCTGCCAGTCGTACCGACAGCGCGGTCTTGCCGCTGGCGGTCGGTCCGGTGATCACGACCAAAGGCTTTTTTGCCGTTGACAAAAATCCACTCAGCGCGATTTCCAGTTCTGCGAGATCGTGACAAGAAGGTGGGGGAGCACGATGTTGAGCCATAACAAAAAGAGACACCGCTATTGTGTCACAAACACGCGATGTTTGTCATTTTGGAAATCGGATCTAGACGAGGCAATCGCGGATGTTTTTGCCTTGGTGGATCTCTGTCCACAAATGACGGATGTATTCGATGGTACGATGGGCGATATCGGCAAGCAGTTCGCGCAGTTTGCGCAGCATATCGACCGCTTTCGTCAGTTCGTAGGCATTGGGGATCGCGCTTTTTTGCAGGCGATGGATGTCTTTTTTGACGATGTCGATCTCGTGACGGATGCTCGATTTGACCTGACGAAGCATCACTTTGTCGCTCGGCGGAGCGTCTGTTTGCAGTCGGTTGCGCACCGCTTGCGCTTGTTGGTCGTCTTGTCCGCTGGTTTGGGCGGTCGGATTTGGATCGCCGGTCGCCTCCGATGCCGCTTCGGAGCGCTCGGAGATCTCGACATTCATCGGGACATGGTCGACGGCTTCGCCACGCGCTTGTGCTTCAAAAGCGGCTTGCGCCATTTTGTCACGCTGATCGGCGATGGTGCGTGCATCGTATTTGCTGACCGCTCGTTCCGCCGATTGTTGCTGTTCTTTGTGGTCGTGGTCGCTCATGGTCGTACGGGTTGATTCTGCGAAGAAAGAGGGGAGATTTTCATAAAATTCTATCATATTTGTCAAGTATTTTCTATCGGAAGTCAATACTTTTTTTGCGGCTCAAAATCTGCCAAGATGTGACTGCTTTCCTCTTCCCCGACCATGCCCAAAAAAATGCTCGATCCGTTCCTCCGCGTAGACCCGTTTTTGCGTGATGTCGGCGTCACCAACGACCTGCGGCGCGTGATCTTTTCGATCGCGCATGCCGGCAAGTATGTCGCCCACGCGATCCGCAACGACAGTCTCGGGTATTCCGACAGCGACAACAGTTCCGGCGAGCAGCAACTGGCACTTGATGTGATGAGCGATGATATTTTTTGCCAACACTTGCAATCGACCGGCGTGGTGGCGCGTTTTGCCAGCGAAGAGCAGGCCGAATCCGTTTCGCTCGAATGTTCTTCCGAAGAGCGCTTTGCCGTTGCCTTTGACCCACTCGACGGCAGTTCGCTGGTCGATACCGATTTTGCGGTCGGCTCGATCTTTACCGTTTTTCGAGGCAGTGATTTTTTGGGGAAGACCGGCAAAGACATCGTCGCTTCCGGATACATCATCTACGGACCGCGCACGGTGTTTATGGTCGCGACCCGTCATGGCTTGTGGGAATTTACCGAAAACATGATCGGCGAATTCGTGCTCTCGCGCGATCATCTCGCCTTGGCGCCCGATGCCGAATATTTCGCCCCCGGCAATCTGCGTGCGACCATCGAACGCCCCGAATACGAACGCCTCTTTTTGCATTGGGCGCGCAAAGGCACGACCTTGCGCTATTCCGGCGGGATGGTGCCGGATATCCACATGATGCTGGCAAAAGGTTCGGGCGTGTTCGCGTATCCGAGCCACAGCAAATATCCCGAAGGCAAGCTGCGCATCTTGTTCGAATGCGCGCCCTTTGCCTTTTTGATCCATGCTGCCGGCGGTATTGCGCTCGACGAACATGGCGTCAATATCCTCGACAAGCCGATTACCTCCCTCCATCAACGCACATCGATCATTGTCGGGTCGCGCAATGATGTCGAAACCGCCGTCCGGATCCTCAACGAATAAACACATCAGGGGTCATTCCGGCTTGACCGGAATCAGCACGGAAGAGAAAAGACTGGACAAAACAACGGAAAATGCAGATACTGTCCACACGCCCATATTTTGACGCGGGGCAGAGTCCCGCCTTGGCGGGATAGCTCGTCCGGACTCCGGATGTCGACAGACTACGCACGGAGTCAACAAGACGGTGGACAAAGGGTCGTGATTTCCAGATAATACATGTCGTGACGCGGGGTGGAGCAGTGGTAGCTCGTCGGGCTCATAACCCGAAGGTCGTGGGTTCGATTCCCACCCCCGCAACCAACTTGGATTTGTTGTTAAAAGCATGTTTTGTGTTTATATAATCCGCTCGGAATGCGGCAGGTTTTACATTGGTCATACAGAGGATCTTCAAAAAAGAATCCACCAACATAATAGTGGTCTTTCCAAATGGACATCACGTTACAAAAATTGGAAGCTAGTTTCTTCGGAAGAGTATGCTACGCGTCAGGAGGCACGCACCAGAGAGCTACAGATTAAGAAATACAAAGGCGGAGAAGCGTTTCGGAAATTGATCGACGCCTCGGGCTCATAATCCCGCCGCGGCGGGATCGATGGGTTCGATTCCCACCCCCGCAACCAAATTTCTGAGAAATGCGCTTATTTAACTGTATTCTTCCGCCGGAACGCGGTTGCACCACGTTTCTCATTTTTCCCTGAGCTTACAATGCGCATAGACAGGTGATCTTTGTTTTACTTTTTCCATCAATACTTTCATCGCTAGAGATAAACCACTCGATAAACCGGTTCGCTTTTGTTCCGGGAAAGGTTTTTCCAAGAGCAATAATGCCATCATAGTCGAGCATATCGGTCAAGCACCTTTTTCCATCAGAAGCGAGCAATTTCAACTGGGTAGTGGCACTAACCACTTGATGCTTTATTTTTCCCTGAGCTTACAATGCGCAAAGACAGGTGATCCGAAAATTCTCTCGCCGGATGGAGGGAGTAGTCTGCCGATATATCCCGTTTTGCGGAGAGATTTTTTTATTCATGCTCCATTCCTTTTTACTTATTTCCTTTTGCTCGATTGTGCGTTTTGCAAAGCATTTGGCAGTTTTTAATATCTGTGGACCCACCCTTACTCCATGCGGCAACATGGTCAGCATCCATTTCATTTAGGCTCCAGATCTTTTCTTTATTGGCATCGTGTCCAATTGCACAATATGGGCAATTGGACACTCCCTTGGCTTTTGCCTCCTTGGTTTGTGTCGCATAGACCGATTTTTTTGTTGCATCATCAAATATACGTATGCTGAGTAGTTTTGTGTCCTTTGAGCCGCCAAGAACGTATTCAAAAATTCCCTTGCGATTCTTGATATAGGAATCGCCATACAGTTTTTGAACATCAGCAGACACCTTTGCCGGATCATAAGCAGTTTTATGAAATTCTTCATATAGACGTCCCCATTCCAGCCCGCGCATTTCACTTTCAACATCGAAAAAGACACCAGAAATCCAGTCGATAACCGTATTGAAATATGTTTTCAGTTCTCGGATATCTGTATCAAAACGGTGACGACTCATATAATCGTCGATATTGCCTTTACTAACCCAGTCGAGAGCGGCTTCCAAAAATGCTTGGCGATTCACTTCACCCGAAATGTACGCACTCCATTTCTGAATATGGGAATTTTGACTATTACTGAATTCTTCTTTGGCGAGTGTCACAAACGGTCCGGAAAAAATGGCGTTGAGCATTTCTTGGTTATTAAGTGGCACTCCGACGATATTGATGGTTCTAAACCATTCTTTGATTTCTGTTTCGGTGCCTTCACATTCATATATCAATAGTTTTGTATTAAGAATCCTATCTTTCTTGTCTTGCGCCATACCACCAAAGTTTTGCTCCATGCCGTACGTGTCTTTGATAGCAAACTTTCCGGTTACAAACCTCCCTATACTCGTTATCCGCTGTTGACCATCCAGTACCTCAAGATTATTGTCGGTAACCTTGTTAAAGTATATTAGTCCGATGGGATAGCCCTTGAGAATTGATTCGATCACCGCCACTTCTCGTTTTCCGCCGTCGGACGCGTAAATATAGTTGCGCTGATATTCGGGTTGTATCGTCAGCTTGCCACTTAATCCAAACAAGCCTTTGCCTTCGAGTTCGTTGTAGACAAACCCTTCGCAGATATCGGCAACGGTAATGTCGGTTTTGAGAGTTGTTTTCATGAGTCTTTAAAATTGATAATCAGATTAATTTTCAGAATCAGAAGAGGTTGATTTTGCTTTTTTCTCTATCTTTTTTTCCAGTGCTTTGATGCTTTTGAGATATTCTTTTTCAACAGGTGAAAGCGTCTTTGCCTGATATTTGCGATATTCGCGTTCGGCTTTTTCTATTGCCTGTTTATGACTCACGCTGCCGGCATCACTGAGCACGCCCTTGCCAAAATTATCGGCAAATCTATCCAATTCATTAACCCAGTCTGCCATGGTCATTTTGGTGTGTTCTTGTGCCTTAATTTCTGCAAGATCAAAAAACGCCGATACGAGACGATTTAAGCGAAAGAGCTCTTCTTCGCTCAGGTAGTTTTTTGCAATACAAACTTCAGAGAGAATTGGTTGTGAGCCTGCAAAAGTGGTAAGACCCATAAAATCTTTGTCCGAATCCGCGCGCTCATAAATCGTTTCGGCGGCTGTGTGTTTGTTGGTGGCATAGTGCAATTTGTTTTGCACTACTTTAAAAAACTTTTTCGCTGTCTCACTCTTGGAATCGTAATCAATGCTCGTGGCAAACAAATCAAGCACCTGACGATAGAGTGCCTTTTCGCTACTGCGGATATCACGGATACGATCGAGCAGTTCTTTCCAATAGTTGCCACCACCCGCATTTTTGAGCCGCTCGTCATCCATCGTAAAGCCTTTGACAATATATTCACGCAAACGCGCCGTAGCCCATTGGCGAAAGTGGGTGGCAATCTGGGATTTTACGCGATAGCCAAGCGAGATGATGAGATCAAGATTGTAATACTCAATATCTCTCGAAACCTCTCTATTGCCTTCTCTTTGAACTGTTAAGTATTCCTTAACAGTTGCCTCTTTAGTTAATTCTCCTTCCTCAAAGATGTTTTTGACATGAATACTGATGTTTGCCTTTGAGGTGCCAAACAGCTCAGCCAGTTGCAACTGAGTAAGCCACACCGTTTCCCCCTCGATGCGCACATCGATTTTTGGCTGACCGTTGCCGCCTTCATAAATAATAATTTCGCCGGATTGGTTATCTGTTTTCATGTTTTCTAAATTTCAATATCTGGCAAATCT
>CAZYXI010000003.1:827-15313 GCA_964651215.1 uncultured Candidatus Peribacteria bacterium | reverse complement strand
AAAAGATTTTCAATATTTACGCATCCATAACGGGAGCGGTATTTGAACACCTCGGCAAAAATCTGTGGATCTTGCGAAAAAGAATACCTGAATTCGAGGAGCACAGAGCAAGAAAGATATGCTAAGCTAAAACGAGAAAATCCTACATCGTGAACCTCTGGCAATCTACAGCATGGGCACAGCTTCAACAAGCGCTTGGGCATCAAGTGCTCACATTCGATGGAGTGCTCGTCTTGCAAAAGCGGCTCCCGTTTTCCAAAAGCTTTCTCGAAATCCAACGGGCTTCACCATCCGCAGCCACCTGGGAAAAAATCTCGGCACTGGCTCGGCAAGACGCTTCGATCGTTTTTTGCCGGATCGCCCCGGAGTACGAGTCCCCCCTCCCCTTTTTGCACGATTCCCTCCCCTCCCCCGCAGAACACTTTCCGTCTGCGACCCGACTTATCGACCTGACGCAAACGGAAGCAGCGATCCTTGCCGGCTTTTCGCAGACCGGTCGGCGACATCTGCGCCTTGCCCAAAAAGGCGGACTCGAGTGTTTTGTCTCCACGGACACGACTCGCTATGCGGAACTGGCAAAGATCACCGCCCAGCGTGATGGATTTGGTTCGCATAATGCGGCATATTTTACCCGACTGCTGGAGGCGTTTACAGAAGATGCTTTTTTGCTGGTGGTTGCAAAAGATGACATATGGCTTGCTGCAGGGATCTTTGTCTTCTGTGACCATGTCTGTACATATTATTACGGAGCAAGTGACAATGAAGGCCGCGAGTATCAAGCGGCGACCTTGCTTCAGTGGGAAGCGATTATGCGGGCAAAAGCACATGATTGCCATGCCTTCGATCTCTTCGGGATCGCGCCGGAAGGAGATGCCGCCCATCGGCTTGTCGGCGTGACTCGCTTCAAACAAAAATTCGGCGGCACGGTGCGCACCTATCCGCCGGAAGTGGTGATCGTCTTTCGACCGCTCTGGTACCGAAGTATGCGACTCGCCAAACGCCTTCGTTCTTTGCTCCGCTAACATGCAGCCGATCCGGATCCCTATCGATGTGATTTCGCTCTTTCTTGCATCGAATGCACCCGGGCTGGCTTTGTGGCGAATGGAAAATAACTGGTGTATGGCATTTGCGCCGATCGAAGTCACGCATTCCGCCGCTCGCATGGAAGCATCGATCGACGAAGTCACCAGCGCGCCGCTTACGCATGCCGAAGCGCCACTTTGCTTGCCGTTTGGTCTGGGAGCGATCTCGTATGATTTTGGCAGTCAGAAGATCGGTGTGGACTCGAAAAGGGAAAGAGTCACTCCCCTTTTGCAATGGAATCTCTATGACACCTTGCTCTGGGGGAACGCCGATGAGCGGGAATGTTTTTTTGTCGGCGATGTGGACAAGCTCGAAATCATGATGGACGAAGTCAGTCGCTCGCCGGAAGGGTACGAGTTGGGAAGCTTTCGGGAACGCGATCCGCTCAGCATCTGGGAACATGGTTTTGCGGAAACGCAGCGGAACATTTTTGCCGGTGAGATCTACCAACTCAATCTTTGTCGTCAGTTCGAAGCAAACTATCTCGGCGATCCGCGGCAGATCTTTTGGCGACTGTTCCAAGAAAATCCGGCGCCACATGCCGCTTTTTTTGCCGGAGCGGGATTTCACATCCTCTCGATGAGTCCCGAACTCTTCTTGCGCTTTGAAGAGAACAACAAAGTCGTGACCGAACCGATCAAGGGGACCCGCAAGCGGAGTACTCATCCCGAGGAAGACAATGAGCAACGAGAAGAGCTCTTGGCATCAGAGAAAGAAGCCGCCGAACTCCTGATGATCACTGATCTCCTCCGCAACGATCTCTCCCAAAGTTGCATTGCCGGTAGCGTGCATGTCGATGCATTGCGTGAAGTGCAAGAGAATCCGACCGTTTGGCACACCTTTTCACGCATCTCCGGTGTGCGTCGCAATGACATTTCGATCGCCCAAACATTATTTTCATGCCTGCCGGGCGGATCGATCTCCGGTTGTCCCAAAAAACGCGCCTGCGAGATCATCGCCGAACTTGAGCCACACGCCCGCGGTATGTTCTGCGGCAGTTTTGGTTTTCTTGATGCGCTTGGTCGCGGACAGTTTTCGTTGCTTATCCGCACTCTTATCCACCATCAAAACCGACTCATTTTTCAAGCAGGGGGCGGCATTACCGCCTATTCCGAACGCGACCACGAATTGGCGGAATTGGAGGCGAAATGTCTCGCCTTCTTTCGGCTACACGAAGCTGTCGCCTGAACTTTCACATGGGTGATCAGATCTTTTTCGCTTTGCGGAGGACTTTGCAGAGTTCCCATTTGGTCTGGATCACGGCACCGATCGCCAAGAGGAAGATGACAAACTTGAGCACACCGCCGATGATCGGCAAGAGTCCGAGTAAAAACAACAAAATGCTGCCCAAGACAAAGGCTCCGAGCAGATGCTTGGTGTCGGTCTTTGGATTGATGGGAAAGAAAAACGCACCGAGCGCGAGTCCGTCGATGATCCCGACAAAGATCAGGGTGGCGATATAGACAAAGAGCACCACAAATCCGAGCGGCAATCCGACCAGGGTCGCGAATAAGATGATGGTAACAATCGGCACAAGGATCAGAAAGAGCAGTCCGATACCAAAATTGATAAAGGGATGCGTCCGTGCGGATTCGGCAAATGAGCGCCAAAACGGCATCGTCAAAAAGATGATGACCGCCCCCAACAGCAGGCTTGCCAAAAACATCACTACCGAAAAGCCATGGAAGAGTTCGCGAGCTTGATGCTGAAAGTCATTGCGAGGCGTTTCATGCTTTGATTCGTCAAAGGTAACTGTACCTCCGACTTTGTCAGTGGGAACATTCTCGGGAGCTTTTAGCATCAGGTCGCCGGCGATCCGCCCCTCTTCTTCAAAGATGATCTGCTGCGCCGAAATCTGCGCATTTCCGGTGATCGGCGCGGCGATGGTCAGTCGCTCCGTCATGATTTTGACATCACCGGAGATCGGCGCCCTGATTTCGACACTTTGACCCATGATCCATGCGTCGCCGCCGATCGACGCACTCGAACGGAGAATGATCAATTGACCGAATGCCACGAGATGATCCCCGATCTGCGAAGCGATGCGGATGGTTTGACCGGCGATGCGGACATCGTCCGAGACCGGAGCGAGGAGGTCGATGGTCGAGGCGGCGGCGGTGACATCACCCGCAACAGGACTGTTGATTTCGAGGACTTGCCCGGCGTCGAGGAGATCATCGGCGATATCGGAGTCGATATTGAGGTACTCACCGGCGGTGTAGATGTTCTGCTCGTTTGAGGTCGTAAGCAAAACTTTGTCATTGCCTTGATCGGCATGGGCAGCAGCAAACGGAAGCAGCAAGAAAGTGCTCAGCAAAAGAATGTTCAGATTTTTTTGAAAATACGTCATGTTTGTTGAAAAATTCTCTTCCATTCTATTCAACTCGCCCGGTTTTACGCAAGAAACAAAAAAGAGTGTGACGAGCACACTCTTTTTGTAAGTTTATCGCTTGTTCAGTTCGCTTAGTTTGCGGCGAGCTCTTGTTCGATGTATTGCTCGAACGTCTCGTATGGGAAAGCGCCTTTTACAAACCAGCCGTTGATAAAGAAACCGGGTGTACCGCTGACGCCATACTTGCTGCCATCGGCGATATCTTGTTCGATCTCTTCATCATATTTGCCGGAATCGAGACAGGTCTGAAACGCTTCCGTGTCGAGGCCGAGCTCTTCGGCGTAACTGACGAAATTTTCGGGAGTGAGCGCTTGTTGGTTCGCAAAAAGTTTGTCGTGGTATTCGAAGTAGGTCGCGTCATCGCCTTGTTCACGCGCACAATTGGCGGCGACTGCTGCCGGAAACGCATTCGGGTGGAACGAGAGTGGGAAGTCGCGGAACACGTATTTGACTTTGCCGGTATCGACATAGTTTTCGATGATCTGCGGATAGACTTCGGAAATATGACGCGCACAGAACGGACATTCGTAATCGGAGAATTCGACGATCGTCACCGGTGCATCGGCACTTCCTTTGAAGGGATCGTCATCGATCGAGACATCTTCGACCTTTTGCGGTTTGTTTGCTTCTTCGGCAGCTTTGCGCTGTTCTTCTTCTTGCTTGGCGACATAGGCGTTGATGCCTTCTTCGACCTTGGTGTTAAAGGATTCGCCGCTCAGTTCTTCGGCAACGATCTCGCGGACTTGCGCTTCGCTGAGGCCCCCACCGGTGGTGGTACAAGCGGCAAATAAAAGAAGTGTGGCGATACTCGCCGGTACGGACATGACGGATGATTTTTTCATGAGAAATGCAGAGAAAATAAATTTGCACATGCCATAGTACTGGTTTTGCGCAAAAAAGAAAAGCGGAATTAAGAGCATCTTCGATCCGCTTTGGATTTGCTCCGGCAATATTTCCTTTTCGATGACAATACGATGCCATTTACCGCGGAGCTATGCGGTTCCTCTGTCTTGATCATTGCAATTCCAAATCAAGCGCTGTAAAACGGGTGGAGTATCGACACCCCGTTGCGACGAAGTTCTTCTCTCGCTGCTTGGATGTCTAAGATTCTCGAGGAGCAGAGAAAATCACCGATTCCGCTCTTGACCAAAAAAGCGTACACTCACAATGCCTTTCGGATGATCCATGTACTCCGACGCCCCCTATATGCAACGCGCACTCCAACTCGCCGAAAAGGCGGTCGGCTTTGTTTCACCGAACCCACTCGTCGGCGCGGTGATCGCGCGCAATGGAGTGATTATCGGAGAAGGCTACCACAAGCGCTGTGGCGGCGATCACGCCGAAGTCGAAGCGATCCGCGATGCAGAAGCACATGGTCACTCGGTCGAAGGGGCGACACTCTATGTCACGCTTGAGCCGTGCTCACATTTTGGCAAAACACCGCCTTGTACCGACCTCATCATCGCCAAAAAAATCCGAATGGTGGTGGTCGCCATGCGTGATCCGCATCCCGAAGCCGGAGGCGGGATCGAAAAGCTGTACGCAGCCGGGATCCATGTCCGACAAGGGCTTATGCGCAAAGCCGCCGAAGAGATCAATCGCTTCTATCTCCATGGACTCAAATTCGCAAGGCCGTTCTTTACCGCAAAAGCGGCGATTTCGAAAAACGGGATGATCGCTGCGGCACCAAACGAGCGGACACAGATCTCCGGAACGGAAGCGCAGGTCTTTACCCATGCCCTCCGGCAATCGCACGATGCCTTGCTTGTCGGTGCACAGACGGCAGTCGTAGACGATCCGTTGCTTAATGTCCGCTATGGCGATTATCGGCGCGATCCTTTGCGCGTGATCATCGATGCGCATTTGCGCGTTCCTGCCGATGCCCGGGTCTTTCGGGACGAGAACTATCTTGTGTTCACCTGTGAAGAGCGAGTTCCCGAGCACCTCAAAAAGGAGTGTGTCCATTATGTCCCATCGCACGATCTGATCTCTCCGCACGCAATCGCTGCGACACTGTGGAAAAGAAATATCCGCAGTGTGCTTATCGAAGGCGGCGCGATGACAATACAGACATTTGTGGGAGCCGGCATCGTGGACGAATTGATCCTGATCCGATCACCGATGCAACTTCCAATGACCGGTGTGCCGATTTTTCCGCATCAGTTTCCGCAAGGCTATATCGAAAAACCGGACGAAGCGCTCGAACTCGGTGACGATCGGGTGACCGTCTATGCGCACGCGCTGTGACGACGACAAACGTTGAGGATCAGTTCATAGACGGTTTCGAGGAACTTGGTCGTCTGATCGACTTTTTTGGGGAGCGTAATCAGGGGCTGTTCGATCGCTTCGGAGATCGCCGGACTGATCTCTGCCGGAGCTTTCACCGTCAGCAGGGCATACTCCATAAACTCCTTTGCGTCTTCGACATATTCCGACTCACGATCCATGATTTCAGGAATTTCACGTTGCGCCAGCTGATCTTCTTCTCCCGATGCAGCCGGTGCATCTCCGGGCATTGGGAATGCATTGACGGAATTGAGAGATTGGATGGCATTGACCTCCTCTTCGCTCGGACATCGCTCACTCCCCTCACCGTAAACGATTTCGCAAAAGGTCCGCGCGCGTCCCACCATCGCCTTGTCGCCAAGCTGCAGGATCGATTTGCGTAAGTCTTCCGGCGATTTCGCTACGTCCGGTGTTTCGGTCTTGTCATAACCGAGAAAAAAGACCTCATCGATCGGCTGCTGGATATTGCGCGAATACCACGAGCGCGCATCGTACTTGCCTTTGTTACGCATCGTCTCCCAGCTCGAATCGGAAAACAGAGTGGATCTGCCGGAGGCAAACCCGGTCGCGGTCGAGCCGAAATCCCCTGCCAGTTTGCCGATCTCATCCAGTTTGTGCAGGAGAGATTCGATCTGTTCGCGGACTTGATGGAAGGAAAAGAATGATTGCGGATCGGCGCAGAGCGATTCTTTTTGATATTGCGGTTCGACGAGCGAAAAGTCCGGCGCGCTCAATTCGGTCGGAACAAAGCCGTATCGGCGTTTGAATTCTTGCAGCGGATGATTGTCGTTGGCACGCGCACGCGCTTCGTCTTCGGGAGTAAGGTGCGCATAGGTTTCGAGCGCACTTTTGAGAAAATATGCCTGATCGATGATGTCGGTCACCATGTCCACTTTGTCGATGCGACAGGTCAATTCGGAGCGCGACGCCTCCCGAGCGATGCGCTGGATGCGGTTTTCGATCTGATTGATATCGTTTGTGAGGCACTTGTTTTGCTTTACGACATCGACCGATTGATTAAAATCGTCCCACCCGAGACGAAAGCGCGACTCGGAACCGATCGCCCATCCGGTCGCTTCACACTTGTTGCCGGGGATCACTGTGCCGCTCGCACGCAATTCAGCGATCTGTCGATCGATGTACGTCATGCGTCCATTCAGCCAAGTCAGCACCGCTCGAGCCGGCGCACCGGGTTCGGTCTGAGCGGAGACGGAAGCGGGAGTCAGAAGCAGCAACACCACGATGATCGCGACTGTGGGGAGCAGTTTTCCAAAGAACATGCGAGCATGATGCAGCCGTCGGTCAAAAAATCGTCGCGTCATCAGATATCAAAAAGTGAGGAAGCAGGAGAGCTGTTCTGTGCGGCGCAGGTCTGTTTTGAGATTCCACAAGAGTATTGCGCCTGCCTCAAGGCACATTCATTGATGCCGTTTAACGTCTGCAAAAAGCTGGAAATGCTCTGCGACAGTGACAACATCTGCGCGGAAGCCTGTTGGTCGAACTGTTGTTTCATCTCGATCGTCTTAACGAAATGGCTTTGCCAATTGGTCAGCGGATTGTTGTCGATCCGCTCCTCAAGATCGCTGACACAGGTATCGAGCGTTCGCTCCAGCGAACCGGGTTTGGCGCGATTCCCGAACACTTCGCAATCCCTTTCAAACGCCTTGAGGAGCTCGTAGCTAGAGCAATCGGGATCGCCGTTGCAAAGCCCGAATTCGCTGTGGACTTGTTTGAGTTCTTCATAAACGTCTTCGATGGAAGCGGTCTGCTCGGCAGTCGCCTGGGGCTGGATCGGTGCCTGAATGTTGAGCGCATCGGGTGTACTTGCACTCTCGGCATCACCAAGGGTAAACTCGCCCGACTCGCTGTCGTAGCCGTATTGATAGGTCTCCTTTTTTGCTTCCGAACCGTCCGGCGCGATCAAGCCGTCAAAGATGGGGAGCGGTCTCGGGACCGCGGTAAAATTGGCATGCCACAGTTGGTCCCAGTTGAACATCTGGCTCCACCAGTGTCCTTGGTTCGTGTTGCGAGTCGGTGTGCTTTGCTTTGCATCTTTGAGGCGTGTTGCGATCGCCTTCATGTCGAGGACGATATTCCCCACCGTCGATTTGGTCGCGCCTTTGTTGCGCGTGGCGACGGTTTCGCGATAGCCGGGGATCGGTTTGACATTGACGCACAAAAAATCCGTGCAATAGCGGGGCAGACAGACCAGTCCGCCATACATCGAGATCTGTCCGAGCGGACAGCCGCCACTCGCAAAAAACGGCAGACTGTCGGTAGAGATGATGCTGTAATCGCTGGCGGTCGCGACATTCTGACCGATTCCGGTTACGATCCCCCCAGGTAAACGGTAATTGTATTCCGCAAGGGAAAAGGCGTTACGGATGGCGGTATCGGGCTGAGGCGCTTGCGAAAAACTTTCTTCCATTTCAAAGAACTGACGGTCGATGAGATAGAGATCGGTCAAGACATCAAAATCCTCGTTGCCGGTAGTGTGCCCGTCCCACCAACGCGAGAAGCCGGCGGTCTGCTGAGTGGTAAAAAATTCGAGGGCGGCGATGGTGCGTTCGCGCTCCCACAGATATTCCAGTCGCTCAAAGCACTCCACTGTTTCGAGCTGAGTGATCACGACCGACTCGGTCTCAGTATTTTGCGGCGAATCATCGACACAGACTTCCTTCAGGTCGCCTTCGTCGGTCACGATATTTCCGCCATGGATATAGGCGAGGATCTGGACACTCGTCGTCCCGAGCACCGCTGCCAAGCGTGTCGCGGCAACCGTATCGATGCGACTGGACTCGACGGTGCTCTCTTGCCCGGCGACTCGCGTGTAGAATTCGGAGACGACCTTGTCGGTGGCGGCAAAAACCGACGGCGACAAAAGCACAAAGCAGAGAATGCCGATGATAAGCGAGAGAGTTTTCATGTCGATTGAGAGGCATTGATAAAGGCTTTGGGAAATTTGGAAAATTGCTCGACGATCTTGACAAAGATCTCGCGGAACTCGATCAGCGATTCGTTGAGGCATTCGAGGCGCTTGTGGATCGGCCAGGCGAGCGTCATCTCGTCAAGCTGCATGATCGCAAGCTGCATGGCGATGCGGAGGTCTTGGCGCATTTTTTCGATACGTTGTTTGGTATCGGTATCGCATTCAAAGAGCCGCTCATAACTGATATTCGTCGTCTGATCGCAAAGTACTTCGAGCGAGTTTTTAATATGAAAAAGCGCACAATCGGCTTGCCTCAGTTCGAAGAGGCGCGCACTGACAAAATTGGGGAGTGGCTCGATGCGCTTGTCGGCAAAAGCGGAAGGTACATCCGAACGCGACAAGTCGCATTGCAGACTACTGCCCTTCAGTTCGTCGAACCGTTCGGCGAAGAGTTCGTCTTGCCGTGTCAAAAATTCGTCCACCACGACCCGATAATTGTCGTAAAACTGTGTCTCCGGATTCTGAGCCATTTCGAGGTAGGGATTCCGTTCTTTGCTCGTATCGATTTCGCGCATCATGGTGGTACCGTTGATGACATCGCAGCGGACACTGCCGAGGCGGTCGAATCCTTCGCCAAGTCCGCTCGCTTGCTGCGCTCTCGCGACAGGAACACCGCTTGTGACGAACATGAGGAGAAGTACCGGCAGAACAAGAAGATATTTGCGCATGGGGAGAAAAAATCAATCGGCGTTTGACAGGGTACAAAGGTTGCCGATCACCGCGTTGAAGTTGTTGATCGATTGGTTCGCCTGATCCTGCAGACTTTTGAGGCGATCGACGAAGGACATGATCTGCATCGACAAATACCCCGCCGTTTTGCGTGCGACATCTTCCATGATCATGTTGCGGAGCACCCGATCAAAAACCGCGGTCTGCAAGCGCGCGTGGCTCCGACAATTAGCGTACATCTGTTGATGGAACGAGATCGGCTCCGGCACAAATTCCTCGCGTGAAAAATCGCATGCCGCCAATTCTTCCGGCTGAAAACCACCGGTAAATGCAATCGTACTGAGCATGTCGTTGATAGTGATTCCGGCGGGACAAGTGGAGGTTTCGTCGGGGATCGCTCCTCCGAGCACGTTGGTCCGGGTGAGCGGCGCATCGAAGAGTTCGACCTTGCCTTGCCGGTTGACGCCGGCGCAAACCGCCTCCAAATAACATTTGTTCAGCCAACTGACGCTGCGATATGCCGACCACATATCGGTCGGAGCGACTTCGTTTTGATTCAGGAAGACGCCCATGCCATACCCGGGATTCTCGATGACATGGCGCCTGGCGGCATCAAAACCGCGGCTCCAGGCGAGTTGGCAGGCATCGGCACCGGGAGTAAGTTCTGCGGTTTCTTGCGCTTGCACAACGGGAATGGCGCCAAGCAAAAGGACGATACCAATGATGAAAGTCATTGACTTCATGATTGCGGATCAAAATCAAAAGGAATCTGATAGATCGGGCTTTGCGAATAGACCTCGTCACTGTCTTCCGCCACAATGGCGACCGAAACCCGGTCACCTGTGATCAGGTCGGCGACGAAATCAAGATACGGAAAGTCATCTCCGGTATACGAAGTGATATAGGTTCCCGCCGGAGTGCCGACAAATCCATCCCGAACTTCGAAATCCGGACAACCGTCCGTATCCTCGATGCCGTCTACATCTTCGGGGACTTGCGGACACATATCGATGGTGACGCCGATATCGTTCGGACCCGGCGCTTCGCAAGCATTCGTCTCGAGGACTTTGGTCGCCATTTGGGCAAATTCGCCGCGTGTGATCGCCTCTTCCGGATAGACATTGCCAAAATGGACCGGGATCAGACCGATATCCACCGCTGTCAGGATTTCGGCGAAGTACCAGGCATCATCCGGCAGATCGAGGATCCGTTCGTCGATGCCGGTCGCGAGAGGAATATCGGCGGCACGCAGCAGGATCGCCGCCGCTTCGGCACGAGTGATCGAAATATCGGGACGGAACGTTTGATCGGCAAAGCCGTTGACGATCCCGAGAGAATGCGCGAGCTCGATGCAAAAGCGATACCAGGCATCGAGAGCGACATCGAAAAACGGAGTGTCTTGTGCGTCCGATTCTTCCGGAGCTTCATCCAGAGTGCACTCGCGACAAAGCGCCGCCGCCAAGGTCATTTTGACAAATTCGGCGCGAGTCAGCTTGGCATCGGGACGGAATGTACCATCGGCAAATCCTTCGACGATCTGTTTGCTGCGCAAGTTTTCGATCGCCGCATACGCCGGATGGCTCAAGGGGACGTCAGGGAACGGTCCATCGACAATCGCATCAGCGGGGTCGGTCAGACTCGCTCTCGTAGCGGCGCGAGCGAGCGGCAGATCGGGAGCTTCCGCCCTTTTCGTCAAAAACAGGCGCTTGCCGGCAGTCCGGATCAGCAGCTCAAACAGCGCTTGTCCCTCTTGATCGATGATCTGCAACACAACCGGTTCGTCGTTCCGTTCGGAACGTTTGACCTGCAATGTATAATCGGCATCGAACATCACGATTTCGCCGATCGATGAAATCGCCGCGATGTGATGCGTATCATGAAAGATGAGCGCACCACCGGCAAAGGAAGCTGCTTGGGTCGGCAATGAACCGACGCGGATCTTGTCATCCGGTCGGACATCAAAGACATAAACGCCTTGCGGTAAGTCGGTGCCAGAAAGGTCGATCGGCTCGGACAGGATCCGCACATCCGCATTTCCATCGGTCAAATGACGTACGGAAAAAAGGATCTGTCCGGTTGCATCTTCGATCACACGCATCTCTCCTTGAGGACTGGCGGAGAGTGAAAATCCCTCTGCCTCGAACACGACTCTTCCGGATTCGCGGTCGATCGACGCGAGCACCGTCCCATCTTCATCACGCAATGCGGCGCCACCATCAAAATCGAAGTCATCGACCCGAAAGCGTCCGAAGCGCTCGGTAAAATACTTGCCTTCGTCATTGGCACTCGGGGTCCGGACGATCTCGCTGCGTCCATCGCGTTCGCGCATGATCACAAACGGCATTCCGGCATACTTTGGCGCGATCTCTCCACTGACGATACCGTTTGCGAGTTGTTCGCGATCGAGAGCGATCGTCGGCACAAACACCTCGATGACGACGTCTTCTTCCGTGACATTGCCGGAGCGATCGGTGGCACGGATGGTGATCTGGTGGTCTCCCGGGCGTTTGGGACGGAAGGAGATCGCTTCGCCTTCCGCATCCATAATGCCGTCGTCATTCAGATCCCATTCGATGCGGACGGATTGTTCCGGCACAAAGCCAAAGTCCTCCGCTGTCAGCGAATTCGGGAGATAATTCCGCTGTCGCGGCTCGATCGGCTGATCGGGAGTGTCGACCGTCGGTCCAAAGAGATCGATGGGCGACTCGAATCCGGCACTCTCGATCCGCTGACCGGCAGCATCGAGCTCGTCCGCACTATAGACATTGGTGTTGACGCTGCTGCCATCATCAAAGATCGGCACCGTCAGATCGACATCTTCATAGATCACCGCTTCGCTTTGCAAGTCACCGATAATGATCGGCGCCTGCCTATCGATCGCCGCTTCCGGTGCGCTCAGCACCGCTTCCGAGCCGGTCGAAAAACCGTCCAAACGGATCTCGCGTACGCGGATGTGCCAAAAGCGATCGACCGGTAGTGGGAGTTCGACCTCAGCATTTAAAAACTCACTCACAAAAAGTGTACCGCTATAAAGCCACGGTCCGATCTGAAAGGTGTCGTTCGGCACATAGCTTTCGCTCGATCCTCCTTCCGGCAAAAACCGTGTCGGCACCAAGAGCGCCGTCAAGACCGCACCGGCGTTTTCGCTTTCGTCTTCGTGATCGTAACCGCTCGGCTGTTCGCGGGCGGTGATCTCGATTCCGAGCAGATCGGTATCAAAGCGCGGCTCAAAGCTTACTTTGGCGCCATCGGCACGCGTCGTGACTTTGATATTTTTGACCGCCTCTTGGATCGGTACGAAGGAGTCAAAGGAACCGATTTCCGGAGGATCAGTAAAGTGGAATGCCTCATGCGCAAAACTGTGGTTTTCTTTCACAAAGACTCCATTGGTATTAATGATCACCATCTCTTCGTCTCCGTCCAGATCGAGATCGAGCATCAGATTCGTATTGATCGATTCGGCGAATCCTTGATGATAGAGGATCCTGCCGGAGAGTTCTTCGCCGTCGAGCGTGCATTGACCGAAATAGCCCTTTTGTTGGACAAGGTCGTTCCCGGAAGAAACGATGTCGGTTTCATCCACTTGCGTTGCAAAATTGAGCGCAGCTCCGGCAGTCTCTTGCAAAGAAACCAGCTCGGGAGAATAGCGAGTCGCATCCGCCTCCAGCTCCGCCAAAAAGTCGGCGATTCCCTCACTCGGAGTTCCGACTTGCGTGGAAAAATCAGATAGCTCCGGCAAACCGCCGCTGATCTCTGTGCCATACACCGCCGAAGCCAACGCCGAATCGGCGACAAAATCTCCCTTGAGGCGAGTGACATCGCGCGTGGCGAGGAGCACGCGGTGTTCTTCGATCAATTGTTCTTGCAATCGCGCGATATTGCCGCGGAGCGTCTTGAGTTCTTCCACCGCCGGCAAGTGTTCCGGCAAGCGGATCGGTTTGGCGCCGTATTTTTGGCGCAAAGCGGTGGCATCATACCAAGCTTCGTCAGACTGCATGCTCTCGGCGAAGCGTGCAAAAAAGTCACCGAGGGGATGTGTCGCTCCGGTATCCATTGCGCCGAGCGCACCACTCAGGTCGAGTTCTTGATCGGGAATCTCTTCGATGTTGTATTGCATCATCTGCAACGTGCTGTAGGCATCACGCTTCATCACTTCCGCCTGCATCCTGAGGTCGGTGGTGGTCGTATTCCACGGCAAAACCGCGGCGCGCATCGCATCGACAAGATAATCCGCAGCATACATATCGAGATTCATCTGCAAGGCGATGTTGAGTTCACGCACCGAAGGAATCTGAAAGTCTTCAAAAAGCGCTCCGCTAAAGTCAAAATTCGTCATGCTCAGCACCGGTCGCATGGTGAGGTCTTCGATCACGCTCTTTAAATCCATTTCCGGATGCGGAAAGATGCCGTTTTTGTAAAGACAGTAGATATAAAGGAACGGCTTGGCGAGCGAAAGGAATTCGCCGATAAAATCCGGCAGATCGGGAATACGCGGTGGCGGAGGCAAGTCAGGCAGTTCGATGATCGGGATCTCGGGAAACGGTGGTACCGGTGGCACGGCGCTGATAAGAGGGATGAGAGGGATGCCGGGTAAGATGATATTGCCCGATGGCGAATCCGGCAGACTCAGGCGCGGAACCTTCGGAAAGATGATCGGCACAAAGCGGATATCCGGTTTTGGGACGGGAATCGTCACGCCGCCTTTGAGCTGGGTCAGATCGAGCGTCAGATTCGGTAATCGTGGAAAATAGACGATCGGCGGTGTCGGGATGATGCCCATAAACATCTGGAACGTCGAGAGCACGAGACCGCCGCGATCGACGCGACAATCGTGGCAAAAGCTCTCGTAATCGAGGAAGAAATCTTTGATGATCTCCCATGACGAGATGATCTCCTGCATAAAGAAATAGAGCGAGATCCATGCTTCGAGGCGCTGTTTGTTGAGGACATACCAATGGATAAGGCTAAAGATCGAGGTGTCCAAAAAGCAGATTACTTGGCTGATCCACTGAGCGATCTTCATATCGATACTGCCGATTATCTCCCGCAGATGGATGTATTCTGGCA
>CAZYXI010000003.1:0-817 GCA_964651215.1 uncultured Candidatus Peribacteria bacterium | reverse complement strand
ACGGTGATATTGGTACGCGCAGTGGAGATGAGGCGGTTCGTGCTCGTATTGACGTGATCGAAGATCGCTTGTTCAGCGCTGCACTCTTCGAGCGGGGTTCCGGCGGGACAGCTCGTCCAGTTTTCACGGACCCGGTCCAATTCGACCTGCGCATCATCGATCCACTCTTCGAGATCCGCCATGATCGCGAGGATCTGAGCACGTGACAAGTACGGCACTTTGATATGTACCACTTGCGGTTCGATCTGCACCAACGGCAGATTACTGACCGCCGCATAGAGATCGTCGAACGTACTGAGGCTGCTTTCGACACTCGATTTGTAATCCATGATCTCGCGCGAAGCGGTCTTCGCTTCCGCAAGCCAATCACGATCGGCAAGCGGCTCTCCCCCATCGGGAACGAAGATCTTTGTCGCCTTGGAGGGGAGCTCGGTAAAGGCATCAAAGGACTCTTCGCCGACAGTGGTGACACCCTCGGTGACTTCGCCAAGCCGCGCATCGATATTGTCATAAAAATCTCCAAAACGGTCGCGGAACGACGCCGGCGACATGCCGCTCATGTCCGGATAGTAGACAGTGACCGCCGGCAGCGAGAACATCGCTTGAAATTCGGCGACCTGATCATAGAGCCAGTTCCACGGGAACGGCATCACTCGCCGATTGACACCGGTGTCATAATCGATGGTGTACGAACCGCGGCTTTCGAGCATTTGCAGCAGGCCGCGGAAACCGCCTTCCGAGACTTTTGCCTTTGATTGTTTGCGGTTCGAAAACGAGCACGAACCGGAATCGGACTCGTGGACGATGCCGCGATCAT
>CAZYXI010000002.1:0-15708 GCA_964651215.1 uncultured Candidatus Peribacteria bacterium | reverse complement strand
ACGATAAATATCCATTGTTTCTTGTGCAATGCGCTGCCGCTTTGGCGTCGAAAAGGTGTCAATAGTCAGAACATTGTGCGCCCTATCAGCCAATTTAATTAGGAGTGCTCGCTCATCGAGTGCACTTCGTGCGAACATTTTACGAAAAGTCGCTGTATTTGAAGCATCTACCCCTCCAAGTATACTGGCTTGTGTCACTTTTGTAACAGCATCGACAAGGTTGCCGATCTTTGTCCCAAACATCGCGTTGATCTGCTGCTGAGTGGCACCGGTATCTTCAACCGTGTCATGCAACAACGCCGCAACGATCGTTTCGTCGTCCGCACCGATATCAAACAGATTCTCCGCTACGGCAAGCGGATGAGTGATATATGGTTCACCGGTTTTTCGTTTTTGTCCGGAATGTGCTTTTTTGGCAAAGAGGTATGCCCGCTCGATCAAGTCAACATCGTGCTTACCACCGACAGCCAATTTTTTCTTGAACGATGAAAACGACATGCTCGTGAAACAACACCACTGGCAGCGTATCAGAAACGAAAGGAATATGAAAATGCACTCCATTTGGGCATTTGCTTTCCACAAGCGAATTTTGCTACAATACAGAGATTTTTTCGTCAGGCAAGACCCACCCGCATGCATCGAATTTTTTTGCACAAACGCCAAGGCTACACCTTTTTGGATCTCTTTATCACGATCGTGATCATCGCGATCTTGGCGATCGGTCTCTTGCTGCTATTTACGAACATGCGACAAAAGGCGCGCGATTCGCAACGCATGTCCGATGTGCAAAATCTGAAATCCGCCGTGGAACAGAATTACAGCAGCGATGGAGAGTACCCTTCGACCGAGACGATTTCGAACGCACTCACCGAAGACAAGTATATCGACTTTATTCCGGTCGATCCTTTGGCAAAATGATCACGTTCATTCGCCGAGGATAATGGCAGTATCGACTTCGCCTGCGGAAATGTTTTTGCCACTCGGAAGACCATCGCGATCGATATAGTCGGTATTGACGGTATCGACACCGACACCGGTTTCGAAGCGCCCGATATCGTTCCCACTATCGGAGATCTTGTGGGATTCGTTGACGGTATTCTCGAAATTGGTACTGATCTCGTAAAACTGATTGATGCTGCCGGTTTCCGGATCGTCCGAAACGCCGTAGGTATAATTGAACTCGCCGCAGAGTCCGTCTTCGCTACACTCGTTTGCAGAGTTGTCGACAATGGCACCGCTTCCGTTATCTTGCTCAAGACATTCCCCTTGATAATCAAGCTCTTCGTTGGCGATGCTCGAAAGCGATTTGACCGAAACCGTCAGTGTTTGAGGGTTGCCCGGATTCCCCGGTGGATGATGACAAAACGTCACCTTTTGGTTCCCCGAACATCCCCCGAGGACGATCAGGCAGAGAACGCAGAGCAAAGTGGTGAGGCGAGCATATCGAGATTTTGTTTGAAGGGGCATGGCACATTGGCAATCAAGAGCAATTATACCAAAAATCCTGCCGATAAGAAAGACCGCTCGCGCCGATCCTCCAGAGATCAAGAACTATGCGCCGACAATGCCGAGTTTTGTAAGCAAAGCGTCCGGTGAGGGCGGATGCCCGACCAAATCGATGAAGAGGTCGAGTCCATCACGAGAGGCGCCACGCGCGAGGATCTTTTCGCGATACCGCTGTCCGGTTTTCGGATCGAGCACACCATGCTTGCGAAAGAGTGCAAAGACCTCCGCTTCGAGGATCTCCGCCCACAAATAGCTGTAATAGCCGGCGGCATAACCACCACCGAAAATATGTGAGAACGAAGCATACATGCGATAAGATTTTGGTTTTGGAATGACAGAGTAGCGATTTGCGATCGCCAAAGTGCGCGCTTCGAGTTCGGCGATATCGGCGGGGGGAGACTCGATATGGAGCAAGAAATCGAGAAAGCCGAATTCGTTCTGACGCAGCAAAAATAAACCTTTCAGAAAGGTGCGACTTGCTTGGAGCTTGTCGATCATTTCCGCCGGAAGCGGCTTGTCGGTGCGATAGTGCTTTGCAAACAAGGCAAGACTTTCCCCTTCCCATGTCCAATTTTCGAGGAGTTGCGAAGGCAGTTCGACAAAATCCCACTCGGTATGAAAACCGGAGAGATTGGCATACTTGGTTTCTCCCAGGATCAAATGGAGCGCGTGTCCGAATTCGTGAAACAAGGTTTCGACATCGCGGTGTGTCAGCAAGCAGGGATCGTGTTTGGCGAAATTGGTGACATTGATCGCGATCGGAAGCCGAGTCTTCCCCCGTGTCTGTCGCCGGGCGCGCAGATCGTTACACCACGCACCACCACGTTTGGACGGACGCGCGTAGGGATCGAGAATGTAGTAGGCGATCTGACGCTTGCCGCAAAACACCGCAAATGTCCGCACATCCGGTGCGTACGATGGCACTTTGAGTTCGGAGAAGGACAAGTCGAAAAGTCTGCCACAGATCGTAAACATCCCCTGCAAAACGGCTTCGAGTTCGAAATATGGTCGCAATCGTTTTTCGTCGATGGTAAAGGTCTGATGAAGCAATTGTTCCGCATAATAGGCGGTGTCCCACAATTTGAGGTGCTTTTTGCCGGCGAAACTTTGCAATTCGGCGAGCTCGCTCTCTGCTTTTGGCAAAGCCTTGGCGGCAAAAGCATCAAGCGTCTCGAGCACGGTGGCGGTATCCGGCGCCATCCGCTGTGTCAAAACGTAGTCGGCGTAGTTCGTTTTGCCCATGATGGTTGCCTTTTCGGCGCGAAGGCGGAGCATTTCCAAGATGATCGGACGATTGTCGAATCTGCCGCGACTGGCAATGCGGGCATTCGCAAGCCAGAATTTTTTGCGGATCGTGCTGTCCGAACAATACTTCATGATCGCCAGATACGAGGGCGGGCTCAGCGTAAAGACCATGCCGGATTTTTTCCGTTGCTTTGCTTCGGCTTTCGCCATGGCGATATCTTCTTCCGGCATTTCGCCCAAGACGCGCGTGTCGGTGCAATGCCAAAAAAACCGCTTTCGATCGTCGAGCACATGACTGGAAAAATCCTCGCCAAGGGAAGCGAGTCTGGTATTGATGGCGGCAAGTCGCTTTTTTTTGGCGGGAGCAAGATGCACTCCGGCAAATTCCATATCACGCAGGATGAGTTTGGTGGCACGCTGCTGTTCGGGATCGTGAAGAGAGGCTCCCTTGGAAATCGCTTTGACACGACGATACAACTCGGGATGCATGGCGACCTCATCGGCGTACGCGACCAGATGCGGTTGGAAATCGGCAATGATCGTGCGAAGTCGATCGCTCGCATCGGTGGCATTGAGATTGTTGACGAATGTAAACAGCATGGTGAGTGCGGCGTCTTGATCGAGAAAAGGGATGATCGTATTCTCAAAATTGACTTCGTCTGCGGGGATCGCCAACAACTTCGCAAAATCGCGTTTTGCCTCCTCGAGGAGTTCTGTCAGCATCTCCGGATAGAGGGCGATCGCCTCATCGGAAGCGAGCACGGCATAATCGGGAAGACCGTCTGTATCAAGGATCTGGAAGAGAGTGGTTTTGTCCGGCATACGATCGAAAGAGGATCAGGGGCTAGTGTACGCGGAAATCCTGATTCGAGAAAATTTTTTTGAAATATCCCCGGTTCCGCTCGCGTAGCGGGAAGTACGTCCGACAAGGAAGGCAGTTGTCATCGAAGGCTATGTGCATGGTGTGCCAAAGCAAAAAACCACGACCGCCTGCTGCGGTCGTGGTTTTTTGGGATCGGTTTCAAAAGATCATTGTGTCAACGAAGACTCTGCCTTCAGCTGTTCGACGGCGACCTGGAATCCGGTCAGGGTCAAAGACGAACCGTTGACCGAGGCAAACGTCTCGATCGTATCGAGTTCTTTGCCGACGACGAGTTCGTTGATCCCGGCGGCAAAATTGACTTGGCTTTTGTTCGTACCACCGCTGTTGGACTCGGGAACGATGACGACATCGGTGACGATGTCGTTTTCGATGGTGATGGTGACATCAAGCGTGTGAGGTCCGGCGGGGCTCATGTAATTGCCGACCAAAGCGTAGGTACCGTCCTGATAGCGGTTTTGGGAAACTTCGTCACTTGCCGCTGCCGTAGGCGAAGTTTCGGGAGATGCGGTGGCATCGGGAACGGTGTCGACAGCGGACTCCGTCGGCGATGTGATGGGCGATGGGCTGACAGTCGCTCTGCTGGTCGGAGTTGGCGTCGCACTTGCTTTGGGGGCGTCGGGGCGCTCCTGAGGCTGCGTATTGCCCGGCAACCACGCACAACCGGAGAAGACGAGCGTAAAACTGCTGAGAGTTGAGAAAACGGAAAACAATTTCTTTTTCATGCCGATTTATGGAAAAATATCACACAGCAGCTTTCCCGAATTTCAAATGAATTTCAATACCAAATTTTTGCGCATGCCGCTCAATCAAACCGTGCTCTTTTTGGTATTGATGGCGATTGCTGCCGTAACGACACAGATCGTCTTTACGACCAATCTCGAGACTCGCCTCTTGGCGATTTCGATCCACGCGCTTGCGACCATCGGCGTCGGCACCCTGGTCTTTTTTGCGTTACAACTCGCAACGGGCAAGCGAAAAAAATACGCTAATACCTTGATCGCCTGTCTGATCTTGTTTTTGGTGATCGCTCCACCGCTGACACTGACAGAAGTCGGTTTCGTCGTCCTCGCCACGCTTTTGACGATGTTCATCAAATACTTCGGCACTATTCATGGCAAACCGCTCGTCAATCCCGCGGCGGGCGGTATGTTTGTCGCATTGGCGATTGCCGCCCTGACCTTACCCGGATCATATTTTGCAGTGGATTGGTGGGGAGCATCGTTTTGGAAACTGTTCGAATTCAATGACATCCAGATCCGTTTGTCGCTGATCCTCATCGTTGCCTGGATCGTTTTGGGGCTTGGCAAATGGCGGCGCTCGGCGGCACTGCTCGCATTTATCGTTTCCGCACTCACCATCCAGATCTTTCTCTCGTTTTTGGCGGACAATATCGATCAGCAACTCGGTTTTTTGCTCTATGTGTTTTTTGATTCGACGATCTACTTTTTTGCGGCGATCATGGTGATCGAGCCAAAGACTTCACCGGCGACGATCCGGCAACAAGTCTTTTTTGGCGGTCTGGTCGGCACGATCTTCTCGCTCCTCAACTACTATTATATCATCGGTATCCCCGTGATCTTCTCATTCTTTTACGGGCTCTACGATCTGACCGCGCTCATCATCGGGAATCTCGTTTTCTTCTTGTGGGGACAATGGCAAGCACTTCAAAAAGCAAAGCAGCTTGAGTCAAAGCCAGCACCGACAGCAGAATAACGCGCAGATGGTCGGTCTTGGTACTCAGCTGACCGGCATCTTTGGCGGCAAGGCGTCTTTGTTTTCGAGAGCGGTATTTCCGAGGGCGTAACGCAACCGCAGCGCAAGGAGGAGCACCAAAAAACAAAACCCAAAACTTGCCCCCGCGACAAACTGGAAGAGAAAATCATCCATCAAAAACAACCCGTACAAAAAAGTGACTCCGGTCGTAAACGACCAGATGGCATACGAAGTCAGATTGGCGCTCATCTTCTTGTAAAAATGCAGATCACGGATCGTGACGAGATATGCCGTGATACCGATGGCGCCGGCAAAAGCATAACAATATGACAGTGCATACAGGAACGCTTCTTCCACCTTTTGAAAAAACAGAAAGGCAAACGCTCCCGAAAACCGCCTTGGTCTGAGCACCGTTCTTGCAGACATATTCAAGCTCGTCTCTTGTCCTTGGACATTTTTTCGGATGGGAGAATTATAGGCGCAAACAAAAGAAAAGCAAGCGATTATTTATCAACCGCCAACCTGCTGTTTTTGGCATTCCCAAGAGGATCCTCAGAATCAGATCCCGAGGGAATCGGCAAGGGCGAGCAAAATCCTCATAAAGACTTCGATCGTGAGGAACGCCAAGATCGGGGAAAGATCGATCATACCGGTGCGAGGGGTGACTTTGCGCGCGAACGCCAAGATCGGCTCGGCGATACGCCGGACAAAAAGAGAGACCGGATGCCGAGCGGCATTGGGAAACCACGAGAGGATGACCGCCAAAAAAATACAAAACTGCAACGCCGTCAAAAAAGTGATGGCAAAATGAAACAGCAGGGCAAGCAAAGCGTTACTGTCCATTGGGATCGGGGAAAAGGGGTGAACGATAGGGTTGTGAATAATCGGTGCCGATGATGATCTCGAAGATCTCCGGCGGAGGCACAACCTCTCCATTCTCAAGCGGCGACGGCGAAGCCTTCGGCACCGGTTCCAAGGCGATCGCCATGAATCGGGTGAGGAGTTCGGCGGCGGCTCGGTTGCGCGGCGAATCAGTAAAACGGATACGCGTCGTCGACTCGACTTCTTCGGTGTTGTCGACGGTGCTGATCTTCCAGCCATAGCGCTCGAGACTCGCCTGCAAGCTGCCCGCCAAGCCGCTGATCTTGGTGCCGTTGCGGATGGTGATGGGCAATGGATCGGTGCCGATGATACCGCGATGCTCGAAGATCATCGTGGTAAAAGCGCGGATCTGCGCATATTTGTCATTCGTGAGATTAAGGAACGGCACGAGCACAAAGGCGCCGCCGTAGAGCGAACGGTCCGGCGTCACCAAAAAACCGCCCGGTGATGTCGGATCGTTGTTGAGGACATACGAAACGATGTTTTCGCGCGGCATTTTGCTGCCGATCTCCGCCAAAGAGATGATCTCTTCCCAGCTCAGGTCGGAATGAAAATGCTCTTGGACGACCGTGTAGAGCTCATTGAGTTTCGCCGGAGAAGCAAGCACATCGAGTGATGTCAGCTTGTCCTTGATGGCGCTGATCACCTGTTGTTGGCGTGCGGCACGGGCAAAATCCGAACTGTCGTGTCGACTGCGGGCATACTTGAGCGCTGTCGCCCCATCGAGATGTTGCAGACCTGCTTCCAAGCGAAAGGGGTCATAGCCCCATTCAAAATCCGGATAGGTCGTGTCGTTGATCGACTTTGCGACCAAGACATCGATACCGCCGATCGCATCTACCCCTTTTTCAAAACCGCGGAAATCGATACGCGCGGTGCGATGGATGTCGATGGCGAAGACGTTTTCGAGTTCGGCGATCAACTCGTCTTCGGCGATTCCGTCAGCGATCGCATCCAGTTTCCAGAGATATTCTTGGCGCTCTTGTCCGCGAAGCTCAGAGAGGATCGCGGCATGTTCGGGCTCGTTACGAAGCTCACGCAGATAATATCCGGATTTGTCACGGATGACGCTGTTGACACGACTGCTGACCGTATCGCTGTCGAGATAAAAATCCCGCGGTAACGAAAGCAGCACGACGCTTCTGCCGACCGGGTCGATGCTGGCGATCATCATCGAGTCGGTCAGTTTGTGCCCCTTGGCGCCATGTGTCTCCGGATCACCGCTTCCCATCAAGAGGATATTGGTAAAGCCATGCTCGTCTTTCGGGAGCTCCGCACCGAGGGCAAAGATCGTCTCTTTGACGAGGGCTTTGCCGGCACGTTGACCGAGACCGGATTGAGCGATGACAATGGAAAACGCCCCGACTACAAAAATGATCCCGAGGGCGATCTTGAGGCGCCTGCCAAAGACATGTGCCCGCTTGCGGCGAGTGATGCCAAACAGTGCTCCGGGGATGGCGATGAGTATGCCGGCAAAAAACAAGATGCCTTTTTTGCCGAAAAGCGCCGCGAGTCGCCCCGACTTGCGAAGTGTCTTTTTACGCTGGCGTGCTTTGAGGGAGGTTTTTTTAAATGGCACAGATTATCGAAGCTCTCGATGATTCTGCCCTTTTTTTTGAAGAATTCAAAGGGGATCGTTCGGGATCACCAATGAATCGTTATAGAGGTATTTTCGCGTCGTAGCACAGCTTTGTCCTTCTCGATCGTGATTGAGTTTTTCTTGGAGGATGATAGCGAGGGCATCTTCGGCAGTCTTGGCGATACTGATATTGTCGGTGTCCGCGGGACTGATAAACCCTTTTTTAAGAGGTTGGTCTTGGATCCACTGGTACATGCCTTCCCACATTTCCCCCATCAGGATAATGGGGATCTTGCAGATATGTTTGACCTGTGTCAGCTGCCAAGTATAGAAAAATTCGAGACATGTCCCCACGCCGCCGGGCATCACGACCACCACATCCGACAGCACCATAAATTGATCGAGGCGATTGCTAAAGCGCGTAAAGTGTTTGCGCAAATCGAGATGCGCATTGACGTTTTCTTCAAAAGGAAGCTTGACGGTGATGCCGATGGAGTGACAGTAGTTGCCGTTGCGTCCGGCATGATGTCCGGCATTGGCGGCTTCCATGATACCGGGTCCGCCACCGGTGACGATGTCGATGTCATGCTTGGCGATCTGACGAGCGAGTTCGTAGGTAAGTATGTAGCGTTCATCTTCTCTTTTGATCCGTGCCGAACCGAAGACGACGACACGAAAGTGGTTGGTCTTCAGCTCTTCCTCGATCGTGATGGGCTGCATCATTTCCGCCTTTTTGCTCATAGGTTTGTATGGATGTGATTGCATCAGTCTACCATAATGAAAGTTATTTTACAATAAATTACTTCTTAATCAACTGACTGACGTGGTCTTGTATGGCTTGCCGGAACGCCGCTTCAGAAAACTGCTCGGCATGTTTGCGGATCGTTTTGGCGTCGAATTTTTTCTCAAGTTCAAAAAAGCGGATGAGGGCTTGTTCGAGTCCGCTCACGGTCGCCTGCTCAAACAGCACTCCCGTCTTGCCGTCGATCACCGTTTCGGTCGCACCGCCCCTACCAAGCGCGATCACCGGTTTGCCGCATGCCATCGTCTCGACCGGCACGATGCCAAAATCATCTTCGCCGGGAAAGAGGAGGGCGCGGCAATTCTGCAAAAATTGGCTGACGACCTGATCGGTACGCCTGCCCAAAAACTCGATATTGCCGGAGGCGAGCGAGCGGAGATACTGCATATCGGCGCCATCGCCGATGATCACGAGGCGATGCTTCGGAAGTTTGGCAAAAAGGCGCACGGCAAGGTCGATGTTTTTGTAGGGCGAAAGCGCCGAAATGATCAAAAAATACTCTTCGTTTTCCGCTTGCGGAGTGAATACTTCGGTGCGTACCGGCGGATAGACGACAGTACTTGGCTGTCGCCAGTATTTGGCGATCCGCTCTTTGACGGTGGTCGAGTTGGCAAGGATCCGATCCGGTCGACCGGCGGCGGCGGTATCCCACGTGCGCAAGTGATGGAAGATCTTCGGCAGGAGCCATTTTTTGAGCGGCGCAAAAAATCCGCGCTCGCCTTGCTGACCTTGCACCGCAAAGGTCTGATCCCACAGATAGCGCGCCGGAGAATGACAATAGCAAAGGTGTTTTGTCTCCACCCCGGTCAGCACGCCATGCGCAAATGCCGAACTGCTCGAAATGACGAGGTCGTAATGGCTGAGGTCAAAATTTTCGACCGCCGTTTCCATCCAGCTGATCAAAAACCGCCGCGGCACTCCCCACTTGTACGCGCGCTGCAAGAGCGGCGCAAAGCGGACGCGCTCGCGCGGAAACACCTTGCCGCACGCATTTTCGTTGTAGAGGAGGGTGTAGATCGGCGCATCCGGAAACATATCGGCAAGTACGGCGGCGACACGCTCCGCACCTCCGAGCTTGATGAGTAATTCGTGGACGATGGCAACTTTCATGCGCAAGGGAACATGCTCGGATTATGGCTGATTTCCAAAAAAAATAAAACTCGCTTTCACGATCACCGACCTTGCCGTCGCTGCCACCAATGCGGTTTTGCCTCCACCGGCAGCGGATATTTGACCGTCAAGATCTGCGTCATCAGCAAAATGGTGCTCGCCGCGATCGCGAAGATCACAACAAACATCAGCGGCGTCGGATCGTGGAAAATGCGCACAAAACTGAGCAAAAACAAGAGTGCCAACACATAGACGCACTCGATGATGAGGCAGCGGATATGGACGATCTCGATACGGTCTTGATCGGAAAGCGACTTCAAATAGCGATAGCATCGCGTTTCAAAATTGACCTGTACGACCGATTCGCAGATACGATTAAAGGCATCGATCAACACGAGCAAAATCGGACTCGGAAACGCCGCGCGCAAAATACAGAAGAGCGCCGAGATCCGTACACCGCTGCGGAACACGGTTTCGCTTTTTTTGTTTTTCTTGAGGGATCTTCCCACCAGATACGCGACAATGATCGAGAGAAACGCCGATGCCGAAGTCACGAGTCCGACATCTTTGACATTGTCCACCGCGAGATAGACAAACACCGGCCACATGATAAAGATGACACCATCGGCAAACGACCTGCCGACCTCGGCAAGCACATAGCGCTTTTTGATGCGCGTCCGGAGCAGAGGAAGCAAGCCGCGCGGCGTGTATTTGATGCGAAAATGATGATTGGGTATCAGCATCAGCGGAACCATGCTGAGCGCGCTCAGAGTCGCGAGCAGTAAAAAGGCGTATTCAAACCCAAAGACATACGCCGTCATGCCGATCACCGCTGGAGTCAGCACCGATGCGATGATCATACAGATGCGAAACCACGAGACCACCACTCCGCCCGAACGCTTAGTGGCGACCTTGATCATAAAGACCTCGTGACCGAAGTTGAGAAACGCTTTCCCCAAGCCCCTCAATGCAAAGACCGCTGTCAAAAACAAGAACGGCGTGGGAGAAACAAAGCCTTCGGCGGCAGCGACCAGGAGTACCAAAAACCCGCTAAAAAGGAGGATCCCCAGCGCCAGAAGCACGCGAAAACCAAGCTTCTGCAAGGCAATACTCGCACAAAACAGCAAGCCGATCAGCGCCGCCTCGTTGATCAGATACAACACGATGATCTGCGCCAGCGAGTAGCCGCCCGTCAGCAAAAACAGCGGCAGCAGAATATTGGCGCCATAATTCCCCATCATCCACAACGTGACAAAGAGGTAGTATTCGGTCACTTCCGCCTGCCACGAATGCGGCAGATGAAAATGGAACGGATTTTTGCGGAGAGAATGGTGGGGAAACAAGGGATGTCAAAAATTATGTAATTTTACCATAGTTATTAGGCAAACAAAAGGAGTATGGACTGTGATATTCCAAATTCGAGCTTCCGTCTTTGCGAGGAGTCTTGCCGCTCGTAACGGCGCGCCCACTTGGCTTGCTTTCTTCCGCACAAATCTGGCATACTCTTTTGGCAGCAAAATCTCTCGTGCGGAGAGGTGGCTGAGTGGTCGAAAGCGGCACACTGCTAATGTGTTGTCCCGAGTCATCGGGACCGCGGGTTCGAATCCCGCCCTCTCCGCCAGTTGTCTGATCCTACTTAGATTGGGCTTTTTTTGGGAACTCAAAACTTTTCGATTCGCTTTTGAAAAAGGAAGCAAAAAAAATTTCTCTTAATTTTATTAGGCGAAATGAGGTCACTCATTTACTCCGCAACGGAAACGATTTTAATTTTAGGAGAATTGAAATACAATATGAATACTTAAATTGTGACAAATATGAATCAAGACAATTTTCAAAATAAGCTTCTAAAATATTCTGAAGACTTTAGAAATATACTTGAAACATCAAACGGCGATTGGTCAGTCAAGGGTTTTATTGATATTGCAAAAAATATCTACACTATTTCAGTTGATACAAAAGTAATTTCAAAAATCATCGAATTGATGATGTTTCCTGTTCTCAAAAAAATTGCCGATGAAAATAACTATGAAATGATATTTTCTGCCATGCAAAATCATTATCCTGATGTTACTTTTATCACACCGAACAAAGAAAAAATTGCCCTTGATCTAAAAAGCACTTACCGCAAAGATAACGGAGATGTTTCTGGATTTACTCTGGGCGCTTTTACTGGTTATTTTAGAGAAAGAAAATCAAAGAAAAACATAACATTTCCTTACAACGAATATTCAAAGCACTATATTTTGGGAACCATTTACACAAAACAAAATGAGCTTATTGATGAAAACAAAGTTTATAAAATTGATGATTTGAAAGAAATTTTATCAGTCGTAAAAGATTTTGATTTTATTGTTCAGGAAAAGTATCGAATAGCCAAAGATAGACCAGGGAGCGGAAATACAAAAAATATCGGTTCCTGCATAAAAATAAAGGAACTAAAAAACGGAACAGGTCCCTTTGCTAAATTAGGTGTAAAAGTATTTGATGATTTTTGGATGAACTATATGACAAAAGAAATGGCAGAAAGAGGCGGATTAGTAAAATCGCCATACTGTAATTTAAAAGAGTATTTAAAATATAGAAATATCAAGTATCTATGACTTTAACTTTACTAAAAAAGTCGGGACAAAGCACTTTGTTTGATATAGAGTCGACTAATGAGTTTGGTGTTTTCCCAAGCACCCGATACCAAGGAAGTAAAAACAAAATTCTTGATTGGATTTCATATTCTACAAAGGATTTAAATTTCCACACTGTATTAGATGCATTCGGTGGGACTGGCAGCGTTGGCTACATGTTCAAAAAGCAAGGAAAACAGGTTTTTTATAATGATTACTTAAAATTCAATCATACTATTGGATTGGCACTTATCGAAAATAATAATGTGTTTCTCAAAGATGATGATTTAAATTTTATTTTACACAAACACGATAATATCGAATATCCAACATTCATTTACGACACTTTTCACAACATCTATTACACAGACGAAGAGAATTTATGGCTTGATCAAGTAATTACAAATATTTACAAACTTGATAACAAATACAAACAAGCACTAGCTTTTTTTTCTTTGTTCCAGGCTTGTATTATTAAGAGACCATACAACTTATTCCATCGAAAAAACTTATATGTTCGCACTGCAGAAGTAGAAAGAAGTTTTGGCAACAAAAAGACATGGGACACCCCCTTTGAAAAGCACTTTCTAAAGTTTGTTAATGAGGTGAATGATGCTGTTTTAGATAACAAAAAAAATAACATTGCTTTTCAAAATGATATTTTTGAGTGGAATTATGGATCACCCGACCTTATTTATATTGATACACCTTACATTTCAAAAAAAGGTGTAGGGTTAAATTATTTTGATTTCTATCATTTACTAGAGGGAATTGTAAAATACGATGAATGGCCTCAGTTAATAGACCACGAATCGAAACACAAAAAAATTAAAAATGGTAAAAATGAATGGTGCAACAAAGATGAAATCCACGATGCCTTTCAAAATCTTTTTACAAAATTCAAAAATTCCATTTTAGTCGTTTCATATCGTGATGACGGTATTCCCACAACCCAAGAACTCGTTGAAATGCTAGAAAAAATTGGGAAAAAAGTTGAAGTTAAAAAAATGGATTATAAATATGTTTTGAGCAATGGAAACTCAAAAGAAGTTTTGATTATTGCGAAATAAAAATGCTTAACGAAGAAGTTTAAAATAATCTAGTAAATCTGAAAGAAGATATTGTGTAGCAAATAGCCCTTCATTAAATTTCCAACTAATACCAACTAAGAATCTTTTTATTGCATAATAAATAATATCTGTCATAATCAATCGCACTTTTTGCGCGCAAGCTTCATAATACCATCATGCAACAATCCACTGCGGTAAAAATCTTGGCAGCAGGCAACAACGTCTTTTTGACCGGTGCTCCGGGCAGCGGCAAAACCCACTTGCTCAATCGCTTTATCAAATATCTCTCCGACCGCGGTGTCGCCACCGCCATCACCGCTCCCACCGGCATCGCCGCCACCCATATCGGCGGCATGACGTTGCATTCGTGGTCCGGTCTCGGCATCCGCGACACGGTGGACGACAGAACGATCGAGCATTTATTGTCAAAATCGTACCTGATGAAGCGCTTCGAATCGACGCGAGTGCTGATCATCGACGAGGTGTCGATGCTTGCGCCCGGGCTGTTTACCGCCGTCAGCGAGATCTTGAAGAATATTCGTTTCAGTCCGGAGCCGTTTGGCGGCGTGCAGGTGGTGCTCACCGGCGATTTTTTTCAGCTGCCGCCGGTGGTCAGACGACAACAAAGCGACATGGAAGATTTTGAGGCGGAGGAAGAGCAGCGCAATCAGAGCGAAACGCGCTTTGTCTGGCAGACCGACACCTGGCGTCAGCTCGATCCCACCATCTGCTACCTGACCGAGCGACACCGGCATGACGACGAAGGGCTGATCCGGCTGCTCGACGAGATCCGAAAGGGAGCGGTTTCCGCCGCGTCTCGCACTATGCTCGATGCTTGTCGTCGCAATACATCCGGGCACAAGCGCCCCACGCGCCTCTACACCCACAATCTCGATGTCGATCGCATCAACAATGACGAGCTCGACAAGCTCTCCGGCACATCTCGGCGCTACCGGGCAACGCTGAGCGGCAACAAACCGCTCGCCGAAAAGATCCTCGCCAACTCGTTGGTCGCGGAACAGTTAGAACTGAAGACCGGCGCCAAGGTGCTTTTTATCAAAAACAATTTTGAGAAACAGTATGTCAACGGAACGCTCGGAGAGGTGATCGGTTTTGACGACGATTCCGGCTATCCGATCGTGCGCATAAAAAGCGGCAAAGAAATCGTGGCGGAACCGGAGGAATGGTCTTTGACCGACGAACGCGGCAAAAAGCTCGCTGCCATCGCCCAAGTGCCGTTGCGGTTGGCATGGGCGATCACCGTGCACAAAAGCCAAGGCATGACACTCGACGCCGCCGAAGTCGATCTTGGCAACGCGTTTGAGCCGGGGCATGGCTATGTCGCTCTCTCAAGGGTAAAAAACCTCGCCGGACTGACGCTGCTCGGGTGCAACGAAAAAGCACTCGAAGTCGATGCTGCCGTACTCGAAATGGACGCAGAACTGCAACGCTTGTCGCGGTCCGCAGAAGCGGCATTTGCCAAAGCGCCGCTTGTGGAAAAATATCCGCCGCTCTCGGACGAGGCAAAAAAAGCGCGCTTTGCGCCCAAAGTTCCGACCATCGAAAAAACAAGAAGGTTGCTGGAAACAGGCATGACGCTCGAAGAAGTCGCCGAAGAGCGCGAGCTGAAGCTGAGTACCGTTTTTGGACATCTGGAAGAACTTGCCGAACTGGGCGTGATCGAGTATTCGCTCGAATATCTCCGTCCCGCAGACAAGATCTGTAAGCTCGTGCTCGCGGCACAAGCTTCCGTCCTCAGTCGCGGTAATCCGGAAGAACTGACCGGCTCAGGACAAGCGCGTCTTGGCGCCATCGCGCGCGAGCTCCAGGGCAAGATCGGTTACGACGAGATCCGATTGGTGCTATTACTCGAAAAACTCGCTGCGGCAAAATAAGAAGTAGAGCATCTTAGGGCAAAATCCCAGAGTCGTCTTTGCGAGATGCGGAATTATCGGTAATACGAATTCCTGAATACAATCGATGGTATGAGAACGCGAGAAGAAAGCGACGAAGCAATCCAGACAACAAACACCTCACAGAAATCCGACGCTGACACCTTGTCGGTGACAGCTTCGCCAAGCACTTGCTTTGTTCTTGTCTGTTTTTGTTCCAGTCTAGATTGCCACGTCGCTATCTGTAGCTATCGGATTACGGTTCCCATGTGTCTTCTCTTGTATTTCGTTTTATCCGCTCCTCGCAACGACGCCTCCTTCCTTTGAGTTTTGTATAAAAATACTGTCAGGCTTTTCCCAGAGAAATTTCCATTGATCCAAAAAACTCCTCCATAATTTCTTACACAA
>CAZYXI010000001.1:0-17944 GCA_964651215.1 uncultured Candidatus Peribacteria bacterium | reverse complement strand
ACGCATGTCGTCAAAGACCCTGAGACCGGCGAGGCGCGCCTCAGTCACTGCGCCAATCCCGAAACCGGTCGATACAAAGGCCGCTTGGTGGTAAACAAGGGCAAGAAGACCGAGACCACACGCATCCAAGCCTGATTTGCCGATTCGAATGTAAGCAGTCGCAAGCTTCCGTTCGGAGGAATTTTTGTGTTATCCTCGTGCCATGAAACTTCGTCACCTCGCTCGACAAGCCGCCTTGCAAGTTTTGGTCTCGCTTCTGCTCAATGATGAGGACAAGCAGACCGTGATCGAGTATGTCCATCGCGAATTTGCAGAGCGTCTGCCGAAGCGCGATTTTGTGGAGAGCTTGGTCAACGGGGTTCTGGAGCATCGCGGCGAATTGGATGGACAGATCGGCAAATTCGCCCCGGAATGGCCGGTAGAAAAACTCGATCCTGTCGAACGCGCCGTACTCGAAATCGGGAGTTTTGAAATCCTCAAGACCGAGACGCCGGCAGCGATCGCCATCAACGAAGCGGTCGACCTCGCCAAAGAATTCGGCGACGACAGCGCCGGCAGATTTGTCAACGGCGTCCTCAGCTCGATTGCTCGCGCCAGCGGCGCGATAGAAAAAAAACCAGCATGACTTTGTTTTCTCAAGTCTTCGGCGACCTCCAGGCAAACAGCGATTTGATCGCCGTTGCACTGACCCACAAGAGTTTTGCCAATGAAAACGCCGGCGTCAGTCACAACGAACGCTTGGAGTTTTTGGGCGATGCCGTGCTCGAACTCGTGGTCACGAAGCACCTTTTCGAACTCTTTCCGGACGAACCGGAGGGCAAATTGACAAAGTACCGCAGCGCGCTTGTCTCGGGGATTTCGCTTGCCACCGTGGCGAGAAATCTGGAGATTGGCGACCACATCCGCCTCTCACGCGGAGAATCCGCCAGCAACGGCAAAGAGAAAAATCCGATCCTCGCGAATGTCTTCGAAGCACTCATCGGAGCACTTTATCTCGAAGCCGGCATCGAAGCGGTAGAAGCACTCTTGGCGGAATATCTGTTTCCGCGTTTGCCCGAAGTCGTCGAAAAACATCTCTATGTCGATCCCAAGTCGGCGTTTCAGGAATGGGCGCAAGAAGACCTCGCCATCACGCCCGAATATCGGGTGCTCGACGAAAGCGGTCCGGATCACGACAAGACTTTTCGGGTCGGCGTGTATGTGGCGGAGACCCAAATGGGCGAAGGAGAAGGATCGAGCAAGCAAAAGGCGGAAGTGGCGGCGGCGGAAAACGCCCTTGCACGTTTGGTGCAAAAGTGATCAGAGCTGATTCCACAAGTTTGTCAGACTGATCTCTTTCCGAATCGTATTCCCGTATTTTTTGGAATAGAGGATCGAAAGCACGATCATAAGCGCGCCTGTTCCCATGAGCGCAATGACCCGCAAAAACGCACCGTCCAATCCGACCCAAATATCGTACAAGAGGATCTTGGCAACAACGAGAATCAATATATTCAGTCCCAGCGAACGGAGCGCGATTTTTTCGAGATTGATCCCCCACAATGTAAACCCGAATGCCAACAAACCCCAATAGATCGTAATGACGAAGACATTTTCAAACAAAATGAAATAGATCAATTGGGTGGAGACAATGAATAGGTACCCCAAGAGCGCGACTATCAATGCCACCCGTGTCTCCTTGGGGAGCCTGCCCGACTGCCCGATGCGGAGTGTCGCCATCGTGATAAGCCCGGCATTGATCGTGTGGATCAGTCGAGGATCGAGTGGCTGACCAAGGACATTTCCATTCATGATCAAATTTTGGAGTTGGATGACATGGATAATGAACAAAAGCATCAATGCGCCGGTAAAGACAAGACTGATCTGTCCGACATCCATACGCGCATAGATTTCGGAAAGCAGATACATAAAGATCGCGATGCTGAGCATACCCCACGTTTCGTGTGGATTTGGGATGAGTGCCAGCACCGCGACGCCAAGGAGGATGACGGTAAGCACATGGAGGCAATCGTGAGTAATACGGATTTTTGCATCCGCTTGTCTCAAAATCCAAAGGTTTGCAGCCAGTGAGGCGAGGATCGCACCCAATGAGACAGCCATCATCATATCACCGGCTTCGATCTGCTCGATGACTGCGATGAATTTTATGGCACCGATCGCCATCAAGATACACCCCAAAATATAGAGGAGGAGCGATCTGAGCCGTGCAAAAAAGAGAAACGCCACCGTGGCTTCAAACAGCCAAGCGGCGCTGACGATCTCGTCATGATCGGCAAAGACAAAAGCGATCGACAAGGTGAACAGCGAAACGGCGATGCCGATAAAACTGGCGACAAAATGATAATCCTGCTGTTGGTCTTTGTCCTCTGATCGAGATTGATGCTGAGAAAAAGCGATAAAACCAAACACAAAGTAGATCCATGCCAACAAAAAATAGCCGACTCCGATCGCCACTCCGGAAAAGTATTCTTTCCCGAACAGATACAGTTCACCCGAAGCGAAAAGTGCCGCCACCAAGAGCCCGATGATCAAATAGATCGGATCGATTTTTTGCATTTTTTTGTCTACCAGCGGCAGCAAGACATTCGGTATCATCAAGCCGCCAATACCGATCATGCTGAGGAGAACGAGCTCGCCGGTATGTTCGACAAGCATAGAGAGAGAGGTGATCGCCAATACTGTCCCGACCGGATACAAATGTGCCAATTGGGGTCGGCGTGCGTAATAATATGCAAACCACAAATAGGCCAATGTCATGCCTATCGTAAGGGCGGTTTGAAGAAAAGGGAGTGACTGTTGCCCTTGTTCAAAAAGGATCAGAGATTGTCCGGTGAGCAGAAAGATACCGATTACGAGAGGAAAAATAAGCTGTGTCTGTGCGCGAAACGCATGTTCTCGTTGATCAAGATGGAGAAAAATGAAGACGAAGATCCCAAAAAACAAAAGGATCGCCGGTAAGGAGAGCGCGGCGGAGATGACATTGTTTGCGATCAAGAAAACAATCAAGATCAAAGGCATAAAAAGGCTGATGAGGAGCGAATAAAGCCCGAATGTGAAAAATGCAAACGTCGTGAACAATGTGATTCCGACCAGCGCGACGACATAAGCAAAGAAGATCCAGGCAGCATCAAAAGCAGTGCCAAGCGACGCAGACCCCAAAAGAATCAATATGAACAAGGCGCCATACGAACCAATGATCATCCCCAGCAGATCCTGATGATTCTTTTGTTTTGCAAACAGAAGCAGCATCCACACCGACAGGATCGCGAGGGCGACGAGTTTTACGGTCCATTCGATCGGATTCTCGAATGGTGCGGCAAGCACTAACAAAATGCCGCCGACAGTTACAATCCTCAGAAGAGTGGCGACTGTTTCCGGTGACATTTTTTTGTCAAACTGTGATACGGCGATTGCACCAAAGGTTACACAAAGGGAGTATCCCACAAGTGTGTATGGCGTCGTGACGCCTTCTGCGCCCACCAAAAACGGAATGGCGTAGGCAAAAACAAAAGCAAAGAGCAGAAGAACGTTAGTGCGATAGTACAGTGCCGTTGCAACGGCAAATACGGTATTGAAGACCAAAAGGGCGAATGCGACCCCTTCGGAAAGAAAACTGCTCTCGGTGACAGCGCCTTCCAATAGGTACCGTCCGGAAAAAATCACCAGATAGTTGGCGAGCAGGGCTGTTCCCAAAAGCACGCGAGACTCTCTGATATATTTTTTGCCATCGAGAAAAACTCCGATTCCGTAGAGAGTCATGGCGACCAGAAAGCCGAGTATGATCTTGCCCATGGGCCCGAGATTGTGAAAAAAGACACTCCCAAAACGGATATAAACGAGTTGGAGCAAGAAAAATACACCCAAGAATAAGAGTATGCCGCCCACTTTTGCCAAGACGTTCTCTTTGAAAAAATTCCGCAAAAACAAAACCGCTTTGCTGTCTTCGAGCGGAATCTCTGTTTTGTGACTTGCCTTCGAAGCTTGCGCTTTGTTGGGCACAACGGGCTGCGGCGCAGAGACAGATCGTGAACGGAAAGCAGCTTCGGATTCGTGTTCTTGCTGCCAGATTTGTTGTCGCTGCTCCAGCTCGTGCAATTCGATTTCCGGTTGGGCTTTGATTTCTTGTTTTGGTGATGATGCTTCAGAAAAGACGGTCTGCCGGACGGGGACATGGTCATCGATGCCTTCCTCTTCCTCTTCTGCCGGTGCAGGGTTGGGGGTTTCTTGGACACCGAATTCCTTGAGGGCTGTACTGATAAATTGCGCCGACAGGATCGTCTTTTTTACGATCAGACTCAGGATGACGCAAAAGAAAGTCAATAAATAGAAGTCGATTCCATTTCTCGTACCCTCCAAAAGTACAAAGTAATAGGTGAGAGCACAACCAAAACTAAAGCTGATGAGCCAAGCAAGACGATTGAAGAATGCAAACATGAGAATTGGGAAAGATTATTTTGGCAGCCGACTGAACAAGACAAAGCTGAGTCCGAGAAAGGTAAATGACAGGACGGTGATTACGAGAGCGACGAAAAGTTTGTTGGACTCCAAAAACCGATCGTCTTTATCGTCACACACATCGCCGATACCATCTTTGTCGGTGTCCATTTGGTCAGGATTTTTGACCTGTGGACAGACATCGTCAGCCGCGGGGATCCCATCACGATCTTCGTCTTCACAAAGATCGCCGATGCCATCATTGTCTGCATCCTTTTGATCAGGATTGTGATACGCCTCACAATTATCGAGATATCCTTCAAACCCATCGCTATCTCGATCTTCACAGAAATCGCCGATGCCGTTCTCATTTTTATCGTCCTGATCCTTGTTTTGGAGCTGTTTGCAGTTGTCACACACATCGCCGATACCATCTTTGTCGAAGTCCGTTTGATCCGCGTTGGAGGCTTCCGGACAATTATCTTTGTTGTCTAAGATACCATCTTTGTCTTGATCGTGTAATTCTTGTACTTCTTGGATTTCTTCGCACACATCGCCGATGCCACTTTTGTCGAGATCTTGCTGCTGAGGATTATATGTTTCGCAATTGTCGCACACATCGCCGATACCATCTTTGTCGGTATCGCGTTGATCGGAATTGGCGAGGGTGATGCAGTTATCAATACTGTCAAAGACGCCGTCTTCGTCTTTATCGAATTCACAAGCATCCCCCACTCCGTTCACATTGATATCCTTTTGGTCACGATTTGAGACATCGATACAATTATCTCGGTAACCGATCACTCCATCCTTATCGTCATCCGCACACAAATCGCCGACAAGATCGGCATTACTGTCCGCTTGCTGTGGATTATAAACACTTGGGCAATTATCCGAGGTGTCTCCCACCCCGTCAAGATCACTATCACGTTCGGTGGCGTTTTTTCTTTGAGCATCCAAATCACAGACATCACCAATCAAGTCATCATCAAGATCTGACTGCTCGGGATTTGCAAGAAACGGACAATTATCCAGCTTGTTTTCGATCGAATCGTCATCGAAATCATTGTTGGCAAAAGGGCTTGCTTCGAAATCGATTTCAAACAAAGGAGTATCTGCATCGACGGCATAGTTTTCTCGATCCGCCAGCTTCTCCAATTCTCGCAAAAAACGCTGATATGCCTCGCCATCACGACACTGATATCCGGACAAAACCGTGACCTCGGTATTCGCGACCGGATTGAGAATATATGTATTGTTCGCCGGCTGCACAAAACGGATATCGCGCACGATCAGTGGTTCTGACGGCAGATCGCTGGAGATCGGCAAAGAAAACCAAATGGTAAGATAGCGAAATTCGAAATCATCAGGGTCAGCGACTCGTACTTGTTCTGAGTTGTCACGAGAAAGAGAATAACCGATCCGATAACTGCTATTATGATCGACTAAGAGTCGAAACGATCCGGCGGGCAGGACTCTGCCCATATCGAGGGTCAAAAAATATGGAGCCGCTTCATAAACATCGAAACGGACATCGGTTTGGGGGTTGTCATCTGCCAGCAGACTCAAAGCTGTGTCAAAAGGAGCATCGATCCCCTTGGCATTGGTAATGGTGTACGGAAGATGCTCTATCGATCCATAGGAATATATTCTCGAAGGGATCGGCTCGCCATTCTGCATAAAAAACAAATCGTTCGTATCATCGAGAACGACTTTGACAGTCTCTTGTTCCTTGGGAGTAAATCGTGCAGACGAAGTGAAGCATCCGATCTCAACAGGGAAAAAAACATCCGCATCATCTGTCGTGGCAGCAAAGACTGAGAACGGTTGGATCAAAAAGAGCATCAAAAATTGGTATCCCAAGAATTTTTTTAGTTGTGCGGACATTGGCAAAATGAGAAAAATTAAAAAGCAACAAAGTGACCGCTTTTGAAAATTTTTTACAAAAACTCTTCACAAATCAGGTTTTCTTGCCCTCTATTATATCATATACTGCCCGTGATTTGGAATAACAAAATGGTTCTTTCTCCTGTGTGTCCCATATCTGCCCACAGTCGATGTTTTTTCCGAAACAAGAGGCAGCCTCGTTCTTGTCCATGAAAATCCTCATCCACAATGTCGGATACTTTCTCGGTCACAATGGCTCGCTTTTGGAATATGTCAAATACAGTCATCGCTATTTGTACTGTGATCCCGAGATCAAAGAGGCGAATATGGGACGATTTGCACAGTTGTTGTATGAACACGATCCCGATATTTGCGGCTTGATCGAAGTCCATGACCATCCCGAATTGCTGAAACTGGTGGAGGAGAGTCACACCTGCACGATGATCGCGAAATATTGCGAAACACATCCGCTTGCGAGATTGGAAAAAACGCGTCCCAATTGCAATGCGGTCCTTACGCGGGAAATGGTGGAAGTCTGTCCACATTACCTTGGTTGCGGCAACAAACGCTTGGTGCTCGAAGTCGTCTTTCGCGACATCCATCTCTATCTTGTCCACTTGTCCTTGCGCAAGTACATCCGCAAACAGCAACTGCTCGAATTGCGCCGACTCGTGTCCGGCAAGCCCAAGGTGATCGTTTGCGGAGATTTTAATATTTTTTCCGGAGTCGACGAATTGGAGCCCTTGCTCTTTGACGGTGATCTGCGCCTTGTCAGCAAGCCGCATCATCAGACGTTTCCGGCGGTCAATCCCAAAAAAATGCTTGATATCTTCCTCTGCTCCGAGGGACTTCGGGTGACTTCTTTGCAGGTGCTCGATATCGTGCTTTCCGATCATTTGCCGGTCCTGCTCGAAGTGACGGAAGGCTGAGGATCAAAAAAAGGAGATACGAATCGATTGAATCGTTGCGGTATTTTTGGTATACTCCTAAGAATAAATAAGCCCTCGAACTCTTCATGAAACAGTTTTGGCGGATCGTTATCGGCTCAGGCATGGTGATCTTTGGAATGGTGGGACTGTTCGCATCGTTTTGGAATGAGGACGAACCGCTTCCTGCGCCCGGTATCTTCGAGGCGGATCCGACCTTGCCGGCTGTCGATTTTGAAGCGGCGGACAATGAGCGAGCGACACAAGAACCAACGACCAAACAGCCGTCCGAAAAAAAAGCGCAAGACTCTGCGCCAAGTGCTTCGCCCACGCCGGAGTATAGCGCCGAGGACAAAAAAGCGGATCGCGAGCTCTTTCGCGAATTGGTCAAAGAACGTGCCGTCGAGCGCTGTGCGGAACTTATCAGCGAAGAGTTGCAGACCTCCTGCGCGGACAGCGTCCGCATGGCACTCGCCCTGCGCGATACGAGCCTCAAGACTTGTGATCTGATCGAGTCCCAAGACCAAAAGACCAATTGTCGAGACCAGGTCTTGCTTGCCCAAGCAAAGACGGACAACGAGTACAGCTTGTGTCTGGAGATCATGAGTCCGATCTTGCGCGAACGGTGTCAAGACGATGAAGCGCGCCATCAGATCACCCAGGTGACGAATATCAACGACTGTGAAAAGATCCAAAGCCGAAAAGAACGGGATCTGTGCTTTGATTTTTTTACCGCCAAGCGCGCCATCGCCGCAATCCCATCGGAAGGTGCTGACGCCTGCGGCGATATTTCAAACGAAGACACACGCAACACTTGTCTCCTGGAAAACGCCATCCATCTCGCCGATCGCGACAAGAATATCGCTCCTTGCCGAGAGCTGGAGGATGCTGCGATGCAGACGCTTTGCATCCAAAAAGTCGGTGCCAAACTGCAAGCGGCGGAAACCGCCACGTTTATCGATCAGGGACTCTTGGAAGGTTGCGCAGCGCTCTCTGAAGAAAACGGCAAACAGTATTGCATCGACAATACCTTGTTTACCCAAGCGGTCCAGCAACATGATCCGAGCCTCTGCCAAGGTATCGAGACCGAAGTGCGCCGCGAGCGCTGTCAATCGGATGCAACGGAGGCGCAAAGCAGATATTATTTCTCTCTCGCACAACAAGAATTGGATATCAAATGGTGCCGTCTCATTTCTGATGTCGGAGCACAACAATCGTGTACCTCGGTCGTTTCTCAGATGAGTTCCGACGAATCTTAGAGATACTGTCTGATCGCCGCTCCCATCTCTTTGGTTCCGACGCGCGTGCTCCCTTCGGTGTAAATGTCACCGGTACGCAGTCCGGCAGCGAGGGTTTTGGCGATCGCCGCTTTGATGGCGGCGGCTTCATCGAGCATGCCGAATGACATTTCGAGCATCATCGCCACACAGCCGATCTGTGCGATCGGGTTTGCCACACCTTTGCCGGCGATATCCGGCGCACTCCCTCCCATCGGTTCGAACAGACCAAAACCGTCTTGGTTGAGACTCGCGCTCGACTGCATGCCGATCGAACCGGAGATCTGCGCCGCTTCGTCACTCAAAATGTCACCGAAAAGATTGCTCGTCAAAATCACATCGAATGCTTGCGGACGCACCAGGATCTGCATGGCGGCGTTGTCGATGTACAAATGCGACAATTCGATCTCGGAGAATTCTTGCGCGTGGATCTCACTCACCACCTGACGCCAAAATCGTGAAGTGCGCAACACGTTCGACTTGTCGACATTGAGGAGCTTTCCTTTTCGCTTGCGGGCAAGCTCGAATGCCACGCGAGCGATCCGTTCGACTTCGTCACGATGATAGATCATCTGGTCGGCGCCGAAGGTCTGGTCGTCGCCGGACTTTTCGCCAAAATAGACATCACCCGTCAACTCACGCACGATCACAAAATCGAACCCCTCACCGATGATGCCTTTTTTGAGGGGAGAAAAATCGGAAAGTTGCGGCAAGACTCCTGCCGGTCGGATATTGGCAAAGAGATCAAAGTGCTTGCGCAAGGGAAGTAATGCACCGACTTCGGGACGCTTGGCGGAGGGGAGATCGTCCCACTTTGGTCCGCCGACCGAACCGAAGAGGATCGCATCCGCCGCCTCGCATGCGTGCAAGGTGTCTTGCGGAAGCGGCTCGCCAACGGCATCGATGGCGGCTCCGCCGACGAGTTTTTCGACAAGAGAAAAGGTGTGTCCGAATTTTTGCTCGATTTTTTGGAGGACTGCGATCGCTTCGGTCATGACTTCGGGACCGATGCCGTCACCGGCGAGGACTGCGATGGATTTGTTCATAATGAAATATTCTAAGGTTGAAAATTTACTTTATGCCAATTGAAGATTTAAGTTCCCTGTATAATTTACTTTGACCTGAGGAACCAGGTTCGTAGTTTTGTGGTGTAAATGAATTCGCATCAAGATTGATGTGATTAAAAATAAAATCATTGAATTCTTTTTTACTTGGAATATACCCCATATTTTCATTCTTATGTTCATAAATAGACCAGTAGGCATCTCTAAGAAATCGCATAAGTGCAATAAAACCTGTGGAACGATTTAATATATTCCCCCTTTCGTTTATTTCCCAGGCATTAGGCCATCTATCTCTGACTGCTGAAAAATAATTCCATAGGATTAGTGCAATATCATCATCTTGTTTCCTTATGTAAAAGGATCTTAAAAAATAATCTCTTGCTTGCTTACCTTCAAAGGCAGGAACTCTTTTACCTCTCTTTTCCAAATCTCTGTCGATCTCTGGCTCTCTTGAAATGTAGCTAATAAGCTGTTCGGCGAAAGTCGCTTGAGTAATGGTCTCTTGCTTATTTACAGCTTTACCCAATATTTTTATTCTTTCATAAAAGGGGCTCCCCTCCATCTCATGTAATGCCCTTACAATTTGGTGACATGTTTTCTGGGGACTACGACTTTTAGCGTAAGCGAATAGATCGTAAACGATAGATTTATTTACTTTTGTTTGCGCCTTATTAATAGTAGCAAAGGTTAATGCCTGATCTTCTAATTCCATGTCTATAAAAATAGTGACACTTAATTCAAATGTTTTTTTAGGATTTCCTTTTTTCAGACCCGCAATTCTATGTTGACCATCGATAATTTTTGCAACGTCTTTCTCGTTCATAATTGTAAGAATTTTGTTGCCTTGGTCATAGTTGATTACGCTTTCTGAATCAATTGCCAAGATAATGCTTGTCGGAAAAGTCGCATCTATAAGATTCACGTACTTCGCAATTTCATTAACCCTATCTTCCCTTAACTCCCGCTGAATTCCTAGGTATTGCTTTCTATGACCACCCTTTTCTTCAATGATACGTCTAATATCGCTATAAGCTATTGATTCCAGTTGTTGCCAGTCCATGGTCGCAACATAATAGGTTCCTATTGGTTGAGTAAGCTCTAGGCAGTTAACCTGAATGTGGTCATTTTTCATAGTACATTGATAATTACTTTAATTTTGAACGCAAGTTTTCACGTAGGTGAAGAACTGCTGCATTATCCGCTTCCCTGGGTTTAATACTTGTCCTTTCCTCAGAATATACAACATAAAAATAAAGAATAAATGCGTAAGTCAGACAATAATAAGAGAATTCTAGGATCAAGCTTTCATTCAGAATCTTTTCGAATATTCTATGCATGGCATCTTTTTCACCGGGTGTAGTTAATATTTTTTCAATTATTTCAGGTAGGACTATTATGACGTAGCAGAAAGCTGCCAAAAACAAAGAAATTAATAATGTAACGGTAATAACTGGGTAGTGTTTTCTATTAAAGAAGAACGCATGGAAACTAGGAGCAAGTAGTGCCACAACATACAAAAAAAATTCACCCTTATTAAAAAGTATGTCCCAGTTTTCACCAGCACCAGAAAAAAATATAATGATCAATAAAGTAACAAAGAATGGTAGGAGTGTAAAAAAGATATTAAACAAGTATTTACCTAAAGCATTTTGTAATGACCCCCACTCTTCTTTCCAGTCTATTTTTAGTAATTTACTCATAATTCCGAATCAAAAGCTCACCAACTTCTTTGCGACCTTTGCCTTTTGCAGCCACAAACCTGCGGCTATAGACGATCTGCATGTTGACATTAAAGCCTATTTTGTCTTTAGTGTAAAGCTCTTGAATAAAAGGAACGTCAGAATTGGACATCATTACAAGACAGCCTTTCATGTGCAATTGAACGAAAAAATCTCTCATTTTCACATGATCTTCGTCTAAAAAACTATCTTTGGTGTATTTAGTAAAATTAGCAGTTCGTTTGTCCAGGGGGTAATAGGGTGGGTCTAAATAAATAAAATCACCCTTCTTTGCATGCTTCAAAATTTGTTCGTAACTGAAACACTGAATATCCACTTTCTTTAATCGTTTGCTAACGTTCATAATATTTTCTTCGTCACAAATTCTGGGATTTTTATAGTGACCATATGGCACATTGAATTCGCCTTTTCTGTTTACCCGATGCATCCCATTAAAACTCGTCCTATTCAAATATATAAATCGCGCCGCCCTTTCTGTTTTTGAAAGTTCATTTACATCTAGCGGGCGGATAGAATCATAGTAATACCTTTCATTATTCTTTTTTTGATGGACTTTAAGTAACCGTATCAGTGCTTTTGGTTGTGTCTTAACAACTTGATATGTATTAACTAGCTCAGGGTTCACATCGGACAACACAGCCATTGATGGATGGAGTTCAAAAAAAATGGCGCCGCCGCCAAGAAAAGGTTCGAAATATGTATTAATTCGCGAATCAAATTGTTTAGAGCTTGGGAAGAATTCATGAAATTTTTTTGCGAATCTTCCTTTTCCACCAATCCATTTCAGAAATGGCTTCGCCTTATATTCGGGTGAATTTATTATGTGATTGATTACATCAGACTCATGAATGAGTAGCTTTTCAAGCCTGTTTGTCCATGAATCAATCGTAATGGGATGGAGGCCGAGAGCGTCAGCGAGTTGTGCATTCATAATTGTTGGAAGTATATCCGTTTCAATATTTTTATCAAATTTCATCTTCACCATCATCACTCCTGTCCCAGAAGAACGCTTCAATAAGCAGTGCCATCGACACGATCATACCGGCGATCCAGATCGTCAAGATCCGGAATTGCAAAAACAGCATCAAGACCGTGACCATCGTCCCCACGATCACTCCCTGGCGCAAGGCGGAGTTGATATGCACTGCGATCGTCTCTTGCGGAAAAAAGGCGATCCGAAGCAAGGTCGAAAAAGTGGCGACTGTCAGCGTGACACTAAAGAATTGCGTGATATAGAAGAGCGGGATCGCGATCATCGGCGAAGCGAAGGGTGAGGTTTTGTTAAAAACGAGCCCCCACGCGATCCACACCGCAAACATCGCGGCGATCAGTACCCAAACCGGCCAATAGCGGCGTTCGACCTTCATGATCATCTTACGAAAGCGTGCTTCTCAATTGCTCGATCTTGTCCAATTTTTCCCAAGGAAATTCTTCGCGTCCAAAATGCCCGCCACTGGCGGTCTGTTGAAAAATCGGCTGCTGGAGACCAAAATCTCGGATGATAATACCCGGACGCATATCCCACACCTTCATCACGAGCGTTTCCAGTCTGCGGTCATCGGTTGTTCCGGTACCACGCGTATTGACCAAAACCGAAACCGGCTCAGCAACACCGATCGCATACGAGATCTGCACTTCACAGACATCGGCGAGTCCTGCGGCGACGATGTTTTTGGCGATATGGCGAGCAACATAGGCGCCGGTACGATCGACTTTGGTCGGATCTTTGCCGGAAAAGGCTCCGCCCCCATGGGCGCAGTAGCCGCCATAGGTATCGACGATGATCTTGCGTCCGGTGACACCGGCATCCCCTTGCGGTCCTCCGATCACAAAACTGCCGGTGGGATTGATGTGGAAAACGGTCTCGTCATCGATGAGCCCATCAAGAACTGGAGAAATCACGCGGGATCGCAACGCATCTTCCAGCTCTGAGCGGGAAACATCCGGATGATGTTGGGCGGAAAGCACGACGGCGGAAACACGCTTGGGAGTGTATGGTGCGGAATATTCGACGGTGACTTGTGATTTGCCATCCGGTCGCAAAAACGGACATCCGCCGTTCCGCCGTTCCGTTTCGAGTCGGTGCGTCAACCGATGGGCAAGCATGATCGGCAGCGGCATCAGCTCGGGTGTTTCGCGACAGGCAAAGCCGAACATCATCCCCTGGTCACCGGCTCCGATCGATTCCGGTGTCTCGTTGCGATCGACGCCTTGGGCGATTTCGGCACTTTGACCGCCGATGGCGGAGAGGACTGCGATCGATTCGGCATCGAATCCGTAGGCGGCGTTGGTATAGCCGATGTCGCGGACGACATCGCGTGCGAGTTTTTCGACATCCACCCATGCATTCGTCCGCATTTCACCAAAACACATCACCATTCCGGTCTTGACCGCGGTTTCGACCGCTACGCGCGACTTTGGATCTTGGCGCAAAGCTTCGTCGACGATGGCATCGGAGATCTGGTCGCAGATCTTGTCCGGATGTCCACAGGTGACCGATTCGGAAGTAAACTGGAAGACTGACATGAGGAATGGAAAAAAGTGGAAACAGCAACGCGCTCCATGATAGCAAAGATGAGGGCTCAAAAACAGCCCTTGTCCGCCACTTTTTGCGTCAGTAGGAACGAGCGGACAATATGCGGAACATGCGCTCGATGAATGCTTGTGATCAGGAGGTTTGACTCAGAATGTCGCTTTTGCAAAAAAGCCCGCTTCGGTCATTCTGCAATCAGCAGATATGAAGATCGGCGAACGACAGTATCGACAAAAAAGTCTATCCGGGTGTCAGCGTACAAATCCGCACAACGCCACATGTCGGGATCGCTTGACCGCTTGGGCAAGCTTCTTTTGGTGACGGAGGCAGACTCCGGTGTGTTCGCGACGCTTGATGCGATTGTAATAATCAAGGAAGCGTTGGAGAAAAGGTGCATTTTTGTAGTCGATCTCTTCGATCCGCAATTCGCAGAAGAGACAACGCTTTTTTTGGAAGATCGGCATCAGTGAAAAAAAATCAAATATCTTCGAGCATTTCGTTGAGCTCGGCATCAAGACGACTCTTGTCGAAATCGGTCTTTTTTTCTTTGGCTGCAATAGGCGCATCATCGAAATCGTCCGGTGTGGCGGGTTGCATTTCCGGACGGGTATCGACCGGCTTCTTGCCGGAACGCGGTGCGCGCTTCTCTTCGTTTTTCTTGCCGCGCTGTTCTTGCGGAAGATGCTCGGCGTTCCAGGCGATGATCTGCTCGAGCGTCATCGGCGCGACTTTGTCGGAAACGATCGTGATCAGATGACGCAAGACCTTGTTGTCGAGACGGAGGTCTTCGTCCAAAGCGGCGAGCTTGCTTCCGTCGACTTCGAAGTGGAGAACGTGGTACACCGCCGCAGTTTCCTTTTTGATCGGATAAGCGAGTGTCTTGCGTCCCCAAAAATCCTCAAAACCGATCGTGCCGCCGGCGGGCTCGATATGATCTTTTTTGATGGAAGCGATATGCTCCTTGGCATCGTCTTCGGACAAGGCGGGGGAAAGGAGGAGCATCAGCTCGTATTTTTTCACAGCGATATCTGGCATTCTTCGTGGACAAATGAAAGCGCTTTTAGCTCAAGAGTGGCAAAAGCGGAAGAAAAGCACCGCCAATGATTCCAGATTTTTTTTTGACTTGCAAGACGATTTTGCTTTTTTTCCAAAAAACATGCATGGTATCGAAGATGAATTTTCCATGATAATGTCCCCTCTCCTTCAGCGCCGCAAAAAAAAATCTTCGTTTTCGGGTCTCGTATTCCTTGCAATAATACTGCTCGGAGCTTCCTTGCTGCTTTGGCAGGTGATCTATTCCCCTGTCGGTGTCGCCAAAAAAGTCACGCTTGAGATTCCGAGCGGTTCAGCGGCACTGGTGAAGATCGAAGGCGGTTCGGGATTTGTCGAGATCCCGGATGTCGGCACCTTGATCGAAGGCGAATCGGTACGCGCCACTCGCGGGAGCGGAACGCGTTTGACATTCTTCGACGAAACGAAGGTCTCACTCGATGAAGGCACGGAGGTAATGCTGACCCGCGTGCGCGAACACGATGCCGACGAGTCCGTTGATATCGTGCTTGATATCATCAGCGGTCAACTCTGGGCGAGCGTACCAAAGAAGATCAATCCGGAATCAAAAGTGGTCATCACAAAAGGAGCGGTATCAGCGATCACAAGCGGTGGCGAAATCTCTTTTGGCGAAAACACGATCCGTGTCTTGCAGGGCAAAGCGCTGATCGAAGTGGAAGATGAGATCTATACGACCCTCGAGATCGGGCAGGAGATCTCTTTGAGCGAATCCGATATCCAGACCATCATCGCCGGAGGCGAGGGTCCCGAAAAAGCCTTGGTGACAGCAGAATTCCAAAGCTCGGACTGGTTTCGGACACACATGCGACAACAACCGGATGAAGCGGAGGAAACTTCGGAATCCATCCTTGGTGAGGTGATCGAGACGGCATCACCTTCGCCGCAGGATCTCGCCACGGTCCAAATCCTCGAACCGGGGAAGAATGATGATACGGTGACGACAGCTCAAGATTCGATCACCATTGTCGGTACCGTTCCGGAAAATACCGCCAAAGTCCTCGTCAATGACTATGCACTGACACGTTATGTCCCGGGTGAAACCGAGTTCAGTTATAATGCCGCGGTTGCTTGGGGTACGCTTGCCGAAGGAGAAAACGAATATACTGTCGTCGCTTTTGATGATGATGGTGTTCGCTCGGAAGCACAGATCACCATTGTCTACGATCCGGATGCGACGGTCAGCATCAGCCCGTCTCCCGACGCGTCCGAAACCGCATCACCAGCAGAGGAGACTGCTTCGCCAAGTCCCACCTCAAGTCCGACCACTTCCCCCTCAGCCACTGCCAGCGCTTCCGGTGGACTGACGATCGATGCGCCGGAAGATGGAGCCACTATTGATGACGCGATGATCATCATCAGCGGCAAAGCTCCCGGTAATGCCTCGCGGATCGTGGTCGATGACTACACGCTCACCGCCTTTACGACCGGAGATGCGACCTGGCAATATCGTATGTCCGACACCTTCGACAATCGTCCGGTCGGCGAAAAGACGATCGTGGTGGAAGCATATAGCGCCACTGGGGCACTGATCGCCAGCGAAGAGATCACCATTACGATCGAAGAGGCGGAAGCAGTCAGTCCGACTCCGACCGCTGCAAGTACGACTTCACCGACAAGCACTCCTTCTGAAAACTCCAAGCACATGCCCGAACTGAGGGATGACTATCTCCCTCCCTTACCGCAAGATAGCCAAGGAGGTTCTACTATCTGATCCATGTTTATTCTTCGTTTTGCATTTTGGAAGTGGTTTGTACTGGTGCTCTTTCTCCTGTTGACCTTCCCGATCGTGATTGTGGGGGTGCTGGGGAAAATGCAGACATATTCGATCGATACGACGCCAAGCAAACCGATCGCCATCGTTTTTGGTGCGGCGGCGTGGGGCAGATCGCCTTCTCCCGTCTATGCCGATCGCTTGCAGACGGCTGCCGATCTCTATTTTGCCAAAAAAGTAAGTGCGATCCTCGTCTCCGGGGATAATTCGGAGGCGGATTACAACGAACCGGGAGTAGGCAAAAAGTTTCTCGTGGAAAAAGCCGGCGTTCCGGAAACGGCGGTTTTTTTGGATTATGCCGGCTTTCGAACGTACGACACCTGTGCTCGTGCCGCTGCGATCTTTGATATCAAAGAGGCGATCCTTGTGACGCAAGACTTCCATCTGCCCCGGGCGATTTTTTTGTGCAGAAGAATGGGGATCGATGCCGTCGGTGTCACGGCGGACCGCCGCCGCTATGATGCGATCCTCTGGTACATGGTGCGCGAACAGGTCGGACGGTGGGGAGCATTTTGGGAAGGGACCGTCTTTCGTCATCCACCGACGGTGTTGGGGACAAAGACCCCTCTCACGCTTGAGGTCGAATCTTTGCAAATGTGATGTTTTTTGAATTGCAAACAACCGACGGCAAGGCGCGCTGCGGAATCATCAAAACCGCACGCGGCGAAATACGTACCCCGGCGTTTATGCCGATCGCGACACAAGGAGCGATCAAAGCCGGCATCACTCCGAACGAGTTGCGCAGTATGGGGGCGGAGATCGTGCTCGCCAACACGTTCCATCTTCACCTGCGTCCGGGCGAAAAAGTCGTCGAAGCGTTCGGTGGTATTCAAGAATTTTGTACATGGAACGGACCGATGCTCACCGATTCGGGCGGCTTTCAGGTATTTTCCCTTGCCAAGATCCGCACGATCAGCGACGCAGGCGTCGAATTCCGATCACCACTTAATGGCGACAAGATCTTTTTTACCCCGGAAAAGGTAATGCAGATCGAACACGATCTCGGCGCCGACATCATCATGGCATTTGACGAATGCCCTCCGCATCCGGCGGAAAAAAAACAAGTCGCCGCCGCTGTCCGCCGCACGACCGACTGGGCGCAAAAATGCCGGATCGCTCATCAAACGCTGCTGAAAAAATCAGGCAACGAGCAGTTTCTCTTCGGCATCGTACAAGGCGGTGTCTCTCCGGAGCTGAGGAAAGAATCCGCCGAAGCGCTCCTGCAATTCGACTTTCCCGGGA